>JANWZB010000083.1 GCA_025055035.1 Candidatus Kapaibacterium sp. | reverse complement strand
GACGCGTTGAAGACAAAAGCCCCAAACTCTCTGCCCAAAGTAGCATAGCAAAGATGACATATTCTGCAACAGAGTTTGCATTGCATCCTTTGGCATCGGCAAACGTGATACCGTGAGAATGCAAGAAATCTATATCAATATGTTCAGTACCACTTGTAGCTGTGCCAACAAAACGAATAGGAGTGCCCGTCAAAAGAGATGCGTTGACACGCGTTGTGGAACGAACGCAGAGAGCAATACAGTCATGGAGCATCTGCTGAGACAGATTACGCCCGTAAAAGCGAAGAATTTTCATGTGATGATTGCTTTCTAGTGCTTCAGCGAGCAAGGGGATCTGAGCATCTATTGCAATAGTCATTCTAGTTGAGAATCTATATGGATCAAGAAAAAAGCACCATGCTTAGAAGTTTACTAAACATGGCGCTTTCTGGGAAGCTATGTAGTATATGCTTGATTATTTAGTTGATGTCTTGCTCAACAAATGTAATAAGGGCTAGGTGTCGTGCATACTTAATCGCCTTTGCCAAAAGGCGCTGTTGATGAGCATTGGCACCAGTGATGCGGCGCGGCAAGATTTTGCCTTGATCGTTGATGAAGCGGTCGAGAAACTTTACATCGAGGTAATCGACGTAGCGAGCATTTTTTAGAGGGTTACGACGCTTGCGCTTTTGCGGCGGCTCATTGCGCTTTGTGCGTGCCCCGACATATACCGCGCTTTGATGAGAGTTGGCATTGTTCTGTTGGTTGCGCATGGGAATGGTACAGCTAGGTGGAAATGTTTGTAATCTTACTACTTGCTTGCTTCTTTAATTTTCTGTGTCTTTTGAATACGCTTGTTAAATCTGTCAACACGACCGGCAGTATCAACGAGAACTTGCTTGCCTGTGTAGAACGGATGAGATTTTGAATCAATCTCTAGTACAATGCGGTCGTGCTTATAGCACGAGCGTGTTACGAATGTCGTTCCGTCGGTCATAACGACTTCAACGGGATGATAGTGAGGATGGATACCTTTTTTCATAGATTGCACTTGGGATACATCAAATTATTTTGAAATGTCAATTTTATCAACCTGACTGACGTCGTTTACACGAACAAAGCGTGTAACAAACTTTATCGTGCCTTTCTCAGAGCGATAGCCCTTAATGACCTTAACATTAAGAGTCGTATCTTTTACTTTTTTTGATTTGTCGCCAAAGGTCTGCGCTTTTGCCATAGCTGATACAAACGGTAGAGAATTGACATAGAATTTTTAACGGACTGCAAAGCTACAACTTTTTTTTTCTTTCACCAACTTTTTCTTGTTGCTACACACCGCGTGTATCAGGATGCCAAATATGTTTATGAAGCTGAATCTGAAATCGCACATTAAGACCGTCTTCCAGTATCCATTCTACTATCTGCTTATATTCAATTGCTCCGAACACAGGTGAAAAAAGCACAGCTGTAACTTTACTCGGCAAGGCATACTGTTGGGTTATATTGCGTGCCCACTCATAGTCCTCGCGCGAGCCGATTACAAACTTAACCTCATCATGGGGACGCAAAATTTCAAGATTCTGATAATTATTTTTAGGCATCATCTTGGAACTTGGAGCTTTCATATCAACAATTCGGATGACACGCTCATCGACAAGACGTATATCAACATGTCCACCTGTTTCAACGGCAACGGTATAGCCTTCGTCGCAGTAATATTTCATGAGCGCGAACACGTTAGGTTGCTCAAGAGGCTCACCGCCCGTAAACTCTATAAAGCCGCAGGGAAAACTTCGCACTTGTTGGTCTATATCCACACCCGTAACAAATATGCCACCGTATCGGCGATCTATAGCATATTGTGTATCGCAGTACGAACAACGTAGTTTGCAGCCATGCAAGCGCACAAAAATACACGGCATACCTGCTCGTGTGCCTTCTCCTTGTACAGAGAAAAAAATCTCATTGAGATGGAATGTTAAGTCTTGAAGAGGTAACGCAAGAATTGCTTGATATTCCTCGGCGCTTAAGCTAAGAACAGGTTGCTTTGTGATAGAGAAGGTAGTCATGGTCAAGCTACGGAGCAGTTACACATGCAGCTGCAACGAATGCTGCTACGCGTGGCGCACCAACAGATGCTGCATGGACGACGTCGTTGTGAGATACAGTAGATGAAACACTTTCAGGGAGTATGTTAGTAATGAGCGAGCATGCTGCGACATGTAAGCCACAGATGTATGCAAATTCTGCTTCATGAGCCGTGGACATCCCGATTGCTTCTCCGAATTTTCTGTACATGCGTGCTTCGGCAGGTGTTTCAAAGGTTGGTCCTGTAACACCTATGTATGCCCCGTGGTGTGCAGCAACACCGCGCCGAGCGAGTTCTTGCGCAATGCGTTGTCTCCATGAGACCGAAATGCAGTTGCTGCCTAAACTTAGGCGAAAGTACTCAGGAAATGTCCATGTAGAATCACAATGATGACAATACAGAGACGTCAACCATTGCTTGTGGGCAGGGCGCAACATGAGATTTAGGACATCAGTGATAAGCATGATATCGCCTGCAACGTAGCTATGGTGCATTCCCCCAGCAGAGTTTGTCAGGATAACAAAGCGAGCACCAAGAAGTTTACCGAGAGCAATCTGAGTAAGGGATTGCTGGAGGGTAAAGCCTTCGTATAGATGACAACGCCCTGTGTAGTGAGCAATCTGCTTGCCTTCAATTCCAAGAAATCGCAAAGAAGCTGAGTGTCCTACAACAGTAGGTTGCGGAAATTCATCGATTCTATGTAAATCGATGGTTTGAAGTGCTGGATAACATTCAAGAGCCTGATGTAAACCACTCCCGCTGATGACAACTCCATCAATAGTTATGTCGGTATGCTCGCGTATTTGCCGATACATTGTTCCGTAGTACTCATGCAATGCTTCTTCAAGTTTATGCTCTTGACTTTGGAGTATAGGGTGAGTCATAATGACGAACAGTGCGATAGTAAGGTCCTATAATGCTTTAGACGTGTTAAGGGAGTATCGTTGGAGTGCTTTGTATCCAATATCTGTGCGATATGTTTTGCCTCGAAAATGAATGTGTTTGAGTGCTTGATATGCAAGGGTAATTGCTTCAGGGAGAGTATGAGTATGGGCTGTTACGCCTAAAACACGTCCGCCATTGGTACGGAGGCTTTGAGTACCATCGAGATTGTTATGCAGTGCTGTACCTGCGTGAAAGACAGTAACTGTGCCATTACCAAAGCGTTCGGCATCTTCTATGCCGGTGATTTCGTCGCCTGTGCGAACTTCGCCCGGATATCCGCTTGCTGCCAGAACAACGCAGCAAGCCGCTCCGCGAGCAGTAAAGGTAACGCAGCTCGTGTCAAGCTTGCCTGTTGCAGCACTGTAGAGAAGTTGAGCAAAATCTGCTTCCAGCACCGCAAGTACTGCTTGCGTTTCTGGGTCTCCAAAGCGAGCATTGAATTCAACGACCTTGGGATTATCTTCTGTATCAATCATCAAGCCAGCATATAGGCAGCCAATAAAGGGATATCCTTCTGCTTTCATACCGCGCAGAGTTGGCTCTATAATCTGCTTCTCTACACAGTGCAAGACGGTGGGTGTAATGATAGGTGCCGGACAATACGCACCCATACCGCCAGTATTTGCTCCTGTGTCGCCGTCACCAATGCGTTTGTGGTCTTGTGCTGGTGCAAGGGTAAGAAATCGCTCACCGTCGGAAATAGCGAATATTGATGCTTCCTCGCCATACATGAATTCTTCTACAACTATGCTCTTCCCTGCTTTCCCAAACTTTCCATCGAATGCAGCATCTAATGCTTCAAGAGCATCCGCATGGTTTTTCGCGACAGTAACGCCTTTTCCTGCCGCTAAACCATCCGCTTTAATAACAATCGGGAGTGCATGCTGAGCGACGTATTCACGCGCTTGCTTGTGCTCATGGTCGGAAAATGTGCGGTACTGTGCTGTGGGGATACCGTGCCGCATCATAAAGTCTTTCGCAAAAGCTTTTGATGATTCTATGCGTGCTGCTGCACGCGAAGGACCAAAAACATTGATACCATGCTCTCGTAGGGTGTCTGTCAAACCTGATGCCAAAAGAGCTTCGGGACCGATAATAACAAGAGCGATATCGGATGCTATACAAAATTTTACTACCTCCTCATGCTGAGTAACGTTAATATTCGCTAGCATTGCATGGCGTAAAATGCCAGGATTTGCTGGTGCGGCAAAGAGGTGTACGTTATGAGAAGCAGCGAGTTTATGCGCAAGGGCATGCTCGCGTCCACCCGAGCCAAGAAGGAGAATATTCATAGTTATTGCACGACCTTAATTGGGGTAGCTACGCAGAATGGTGCAACTAATTTACAAATATTCTGATAACCAAGTCTATTGCTTCATGCGTTTTCGCTGGCTGGAGCGAAAGTCAGAGATAGCCAGTTATCTACAAGCGTATGATGCTCGAGTGTGTAGTAGGAAAGAAATCGTGGCAAAAAAAGATTTTTTCGGCGATTTTTGATGTGTATGATAAGCTCATCAGACAGCCGCTTTACTTGTATTTCGCCTTCGCTAGCAAACGGAATCTTGGTTTTTAGGATATAGTTCTTGCCTTGCTGTGCAAGCTCGAATGGGCATTCTTTGTAGTAAAAGTCTAGTGGTTTGTAATGAGCATAAAGGTTAGCACTGATCTCTCGGAGTAAGTCCATGCCAAACACTTCCTTGCCCATGTGAGGAACTTTAAGCATTGGAAGTGGTGCGAAGGATGCCTCAATTTCTTGAAGATATTTCTTTTGCGAGGCGATATATTCTGCAAAGAAGTTGTTGCGCGTAGCAATATCAGGCAGAACACGGTTAACAATCACAGCGTCAACGTTGAAGCCATACATTTGTAGATACGTGTATGCGCGCCGAGCTTCTTGAATAACCATGCGCTCAGGATTCATTACAAGTCGGATTGACGCAACCTCCGGATTCGTCATAAGGCGCTGCATGCGTTGCAGCTTTTCAAAAATAGCATCAAGCTCAAGGAAACCTTTATCGAGAGGAATACCTGTAATAGTGCGCACGGCGGCGCCAACTGTTTGTACAGCGGCTTTTTGAAATGGAAAGGCTCGTGTCATCCACCATTGCACGGTTTGGGGAAGAGTGAGCAGTGTAAGCGTCTCGCCTGTGGGGGCACTATCAATGATAATGCAGTCGTATTCTCGCGCTTGCACATAATTATCAAGCCACAAAAAGGCTGATGCTTCCTCCATGCCGGGTAGTGCTGCTAACTCTTCTGCAACGATACTTTTGAGGCCTTGCCACTGAAACACTGTTAAAAGCAATGATCGAACATTGCCCCAGTATTTTTTCATCGAATAGTACACATCAAGCTCTTGCGCAAAGAGATTTGGTGCAATTTGCTGCGGTTCAGGGGACAATGCTTTGTGGAGAGCATCACCTAGGCTATGTGCTGGATCGGTAGAAATGACAAGTGTGCGACTACCTTGCTCGGCAGCGCAGAGTGCAGTTGCTGCAGCTGTTGTGGTTTTTCCTACACCGCCTTTGCCTGTGAACAAAATAATGCGCGGGCTAGATGTAGACGATGTGTTATTCGAAGAATTCATGGGTGAAGGGATTGAGCTAGAACGAGAAATTGCTAAGCGGTGATGCGTTCCCCGATTGTAGTGCAAGACGAGATGGGGTTGCGAGATATTGCAGAGCTACATATGCTAGCAGAGCTGCACCAATGGGTAGAGCATCTTCATCGAGAATGAATTTGGGATTGTGTAAGCTGGGTATCGAGTCATAGTCAGGCGGTCTAACACCGAGCATCCAAAACGTTCCGGGAATTTCGCGTGTATAGTACGCAAAGTCTTCTCCCCACATCTTAGGCTCAAAATCTTGCACGTGTGATGCACCTAAGAGTTTTTCAGCTGCTTGTCGAGCAAAGTGTGTCGTTGCTGGGTGATTCACCAATGCTGGATATCCGGGTACGATACGAAGCTCTGCTTGTGCAGTACCAAAGAGAGGCGATGATGCTAGCATTTCCGTATGATGATGAATACTTCTCAAAGCTTCTTCGCGCCACGCGGTATCCATGGAACGTAGTGTTCCTGAAAGTTCTACAGTATCAGGAATTACATTGGTAGCATGACCCCCATGGATTGTACATACTGAAAGTACGCCTGCGTGTATAGGGTTTAACCGCCGCGAAACAAGAGTCTGTAATTGTGTGATAAGGTGGGCAGCTAGAAGAATTGGATCGGCGACCATGTGAGGCTGTGCGGCATGGCCTCCAGCACTGCGAATTGTCCAGTATAATTCATCAGTAGAAGCCATCATTGTGCCACTAACAAATGCTACAGTGCCAACGCTTCCCTCTGGATTAACATGCTGTCCGAAAATTGCTTCTGGTCGAGGGTTTTCTAGAACACCTTCGCGAATCATTATCGAAGCTCCGCCGGGGGACAGTTCCTCGCCGGGCTGAAAAATCAGCTTAACAACTCCACCAATTGAGGATACACCATGCTGCAATTCGTATTCTTTCAGAAGGGAAGCTGCTCCTAAAAGCATAGCCGTGTGAGCATCATGACCACATGCATGCATAATGCCCGGATTTTCCGAACTGTATTCCAGATGAGTTTCCTCTTGTATTGGCAGCGCATCAATATCTGCTCGGAGTGCTACGCAGCGCTCTCCTGTACCAATTTCTGCAACAACGCCTGTTGTTGCCATAACGCGAAATGCGATGCCAAGCCGTTGGAGTTCTGACTGAATGTATGCACTTGTTTCGTACTCGCGGAATGATAGTTCGGGATTGCGATGCAGCATACGGCGAATACGGCGTATGGTGCTATGTGCTGCTTTTGCAGAGTGTAGAATCGTTGAAGTGAGCATGCCGAACGTAGCCAAACTTAAAATATCATGGTAGGAAGTTTCAACTGTAGACTGTAGTTTGTTACCATTTAATACGATAGCGCTTTAGTTCGGGTATATATTCGGCTTTGCCTTGCTCAATGCGCTTTTTCCAAAATCTGACAGCACTTTCGGATATGTATAAACGTGGTTGGTTGCGCTGTATAAAGTAAATGTTGTCAATGCTTGGGTCGGTTGAATAGACGTTTGCAATGGGAAACGGGAAGCTATTATGGTGTGTGATGAGAAAATCATGGAGTCTGTGCGCATAGCCTTTACCAGGCAAAACAGACTTAAGACCGTGCTGCACAAAATCGTCGGGGCTAAAATGTTCGACGATGGGTTCGAGCGAGCGCAACATCATACGAGCAACCTGCGTATAGCTTGCTTCATCAGCTCCGGGAGAATCGCTGATGTATAGATGCAGGATGATTTGAGGCGACCATTTATTGTTGTTATGCTCATGTTCTCGTATAACCTCGACGTATGTACGGTCATCAAGTGGGTATTTGCGGTGGAAGCTCATAGGTGTCTCCGTTGATCATGGGCATATTCTCAGGATGTGGAAGGTGGGAAATTACCGTGCGAATAATCTACGCAAATGAACGTGCATCCCAAAAGAACTTTTTAGGAATTTTTGGATAGAGCCGCAGCGTTGTCTTTTTATTGTAGGGGAATACTGAAGGTCAATGTACAGAATGCTGGCGAGACATGTATGCGGCTGTACGCAAGAATAGTACGCAAAAGAGGTTCTGCTGTGATATGATGAATAGCAAAAACAGTTGCGTCGAATACAAGCAAGAAAGCGCCTTGTAGTATAAGCGAATATCCATAGCCTTTCCATAAGGAGTGTTGAGAAGTGGTGTTTTTGCTATGCTCTATCATCCAGCCCCCAGCAGCAATGTAGGCAATATCAAGTCCAGCATTGAAGAGCAGAATGTTTTCTATCGAAGATTGTCGGGAAAGAGTTTCGAAGAGTGAAGAGCCTGTTGGTGTTTCGGTATATGCTCCATACAACCCTGCACAAGCTAGACCAAGATTGACAACATTCCAAAATACATTCATCTGCTGGAAGTGGTACGCCGCGGGACGCTCAGCTGATGCTGGAGGATGTTGGAAAGCAAGTAACGCTCCATTAAGTGCTATATTGCCAACAGCCCACGCTCCTAGAGTAATCATTGCTGCCTTGTTGATAGTAATGCGGGAGATATTCAGTGAATCTATAGGGGATTGTGCGTACAAAGTTGCGTTACTGAATATACACATCAGTACAGCAAGGATGCTTACATAGGGTTGGGAATATACTCGAATATGCATGTGGAGAACGTAGAGGTTGAAAATTGTAATGTACTGAGCTAGCAAAAGTATTAGATGCTTTGAAGTATAAACGCTCTGTGGACAAAGATATTGAAGAATACCCTGCTGACAAGTCCGCCGCATGTACAACAAGCTATGATAGCATCAGAAGAGTGTAGTTGTATTGAATAAATTGTTACTCAGAAAGTTCGGATGTAGTTTTGTTGGAGCTTTGAGCGTGTATATCATGCAACCATACAATACCGAAATATAGGCTAGCTGACATGCAAATTTGTAAAAAGAAGACAGCATAGAATGCCAAAGGTGCTCCTGTAAGCCATCTCATTATCTCGCGCGCTGCGTACACAGGCGGGTTCAGTACAGCCCATATGCTTGTGCATATAGTGCTGACAAGTGTGCTTGGTCGGTTAGGCATCTCGAGCACAACAAGAACATACAATAAAAGCAGACTGATGACAGCATGAGCAAGTGCAATCCGAAATACTCGCTGTTGTAGGGTCATAATAAAACGATGTGGTTGATGGATATGTGTGAGAAAAGGAGTTCTGGGAAAATATCAAAAAAATTTGCGTAAAAGAAAAAAGAGTTGTAGTTTTGGTGCTCATTTATTTTTGCTGCTTAGCAAGCTCAAGCCAGTATTCAATAATTATACTGCATCATCGCGATAACAGGTTGACGAATATTATGCCTACAATCAATCAACTTATTCGCAAAGGCAGGACCGCTGTGCAATATAAGAGCAAGTCTCCAGCGCTAGAAGCATGTCCACAGAAACGGGGTGTGTGTACACGGGTGTACACTACAACGCCCAAAAAACCCAATTCAGCGCTGCGTAAGGTAGCACGGGTCCGCCTATCGAATCAGATTGAGGTGACGGCATATATTCCAGGCGAAGGGCATAATCTTCAGGAGCATTCCATTGTGCTTATTCGAGGGGGTCGCGTGAAAGATTTGCCAGGCGTGCGCTATCATGTTATTCGCGGTGCTGCTGACACACAGGGTGTAAAGGATCGCAAACAAGGACGCTCTAAGTATGGAGCGAAGCGTCCTAAGCCCGGTGCTGCTCCTGCGGCAGCAGCTGGAAAGAAAAAGTAGGTTGCTGTGCTGACTGATAGTCTTTTGTCCTTCTTATGAGTTTTTATCTATAGTGTAGCAGCGATGAGAAAAGCAAGAGCAAAGCGTCGCATTGTACCAGCCGATCCTAAGTACAAAGACGTTCTCGTGACCCGCTTTATCAACAGCATTATGCTTAATGGTAAAAAGTCGGTAGCGCAGAAAATTGTGTACGGCGCGCTTGATATAATCCGTGAAAAATCTGGTCAGGATGAACTAGAGGTGTTTCGCAAGGCTATTGCTAACGTTGCCCCGTCTGTAGAGGTCCGTGCTCGTCGTGTTGGAGGTGCAACGTATCAAGTGCCTTCGGAAGTTCCGGAGAACCGGCGCATAGCCCTTGCTATTCGATGGATTCGTGGCGCGGCACGTCAGCGTCGAGACAAGTCCATGGCGCAGCGCCTAGCGAGCGAATTATCGGCCGCTGCCAATAGCGAAGGCGCTGCTATAAAAAAACGTGATGACATGCATCGCATGGCAGAAGCAAACAAAGCGTTTGCACACTTTAAGTGGTAAGATTATTTCGTTGATGTTCTTTGATAATGTAGTTTCTTTGTGAGTTGCAGTTATGCCGCGTTCAGTACCAATAGATAAAGTGCGAAATATCGGCATCATGGCTCACATTGACGCAGGGAAGACAACGACGAGTGAGCGCATCTTGTTTTATACGGGCGTCTTGCATAAGATGGGTGAAGTCCATTACGGTACAACAGCTATGGATTTCATGAAACAAGAGCGCGAGCGCGGCATTACCATTAGCTCTGCTGCTACCTACTGTCAGTGGCGAGACTGTCAGATTAACCTGATTGATACTCCTGGCCATGTGGACTTCACGGCAGAGGTGCAGCGCTCTCTTCGGGTGCTTGATGGTGTTGTAGCTCTGTATTGTGCGGTAAGTGGCGTAGAGCCGCAATCAGAGACTGTCTGGTATCAAGCTGAGCAGTACAAAATACCTCGCTTGGCCTTTGTTAATAAGATGGATCGGCCGGGGGCGGGTTTTTTGCGGGTTGTTGAGATGATGAAAGAAAAGCTTCGGGCAAATCCAGTAGTTATGCAGCTTCCAATCGGTGAAGGAGAAGAGTTTGTAGGTATTGTGGATTTGTTGCGCATGAAAGCAGTGTTCTTCGATGATGAGTCGCTGGGTTTGAAATTTACGCTTGATGAAGTTCCCGAATTTATGCAAAAGCAGGCTGCTGAGTATCGCAGCAAGCTCGTGGAAGCTGCGGCAGAGGTTGATGATGTGCTGCTAAGTTCATATCTCGAAGGAAAAAGTTTGACTGAGCAAGAAATTGCATTTGCAATTCGCAAAGGAACGATTCAAGCAAGTATTACTCCAGTATTCTGCGGTGCCTCTTTCAAGAACAAAGGTGTTCAGCAGCTGCTCGACGCTGTTGTGGACTACCTTCCATCTCCTCGCGATGTGAGAGGTGCAAAAGGATATGCTCTTGATACGCACGAGGAGTTGTATCGCGATGTCAGTGACGACGAGCCATTTGCAGCACTCGTGTTTAAGGTGCTTACAGACCAATTCGTTGGTCGGCTGACTTTTATGCGTGTGTATTCTGGTACGATAAAAGCAGGCGCACACCTTTTGAATGCTACAACCGGCAAAAAAGAGCGAGTAGGAAAACTCCTGCGCATTCGCGCAAATCAGCGCGAAGAAGTTAATGAAGAGTATGCAGGTTCTATCATTGCTGTTGTTGGTTTCAAAGGTGCCCGTACAGGAGACACTATATGCGATCCAGCTCATCCTATTCTCCTCGAAAAGATAGAGTTCGCTGAGCCAGTGATAAATCAGGCTATCGAGCCGAGAACTCTTGCTGACCAAGAAAAGCTGCAAGACGTATTGCAAAAGCTAGCTGACGAAGATCCGACATTTCGTTATGCAACTGATGATGAAACAGGGCAAATACTCATCAGTGGCGTAGGCGAACTGCAGCTTGAGGTTATGGTTGATAGAATGAAAGAAGAGTTCGGCGTCGAAGTAAATGTTGGTAAGCCGCAAGTGGCGTATCGCGAGACGATTGGTCTTGTGGTGGAGCAAGAAGAGGTTTTGGAGCGTCAAGCTGCCGGTAAAACACAATTCGCCCATGTTGTACTCAGAGTTGCTCCAAATGATACCGGAAAAGGGATTGTATTTGAGAATAAGCTTGACGCCTCGGTTCTGCCAAAAAACTTTGTGCTGGCAGTTGAATATGGCGTTCGTCAAGCTCTGCAGAATGGTCCAATTATGAGTTATCCTGTAATAGATGTTCGGGTAGAACTCATCGGCGGGACACATCATCAGGAGTATTCGACGGACGTCGCCTTCACAATAGCGGCGTCGAATGCTGTGCGAGAAGCAATGCGGCATGCTGCTCCGATTCTTTTGGAGCCGATAGTTGAAGTAGAAATCGTTGTTCCTGAGAAAAATATGGGAGATGTAGTCGGTGATTTAAATGCACGGCATGGAAAGATTGAAAGCATTGTTCAGCAGACTCAAGATGTTCAAATTATCAAGGCATTTGTACCGTTATCGGAAATGTTTGGATATGTTACACGGCTGCGTTCTCTCTCTCAAGGTCGCGCCTCATTTACAATGAGGTTTTCTCATTACGAGCAGGCATTGCAAGCGCAGCCATTTCCGTAAAGTTTTCAATAGAAATTCTCGTTCTCAAATTCTCATTCTGCTTGGAACTCAACTACTACACACTTTCATTATATGTTCTTTCTGCATTGAGGAGCTACTGCAATGGCTAAAGAAAAATTCGAGCGCACCAAACCCCATGTGAATGTGGGTACAATCGGTCATGTTGATCATGGCAAAACGACACTTACTGCAGCAATCACAGCAGCCTTGTCGAAGAAAGGAAAAGCGCAGTTTCGCGGCTACGACACAATTGACAATGCGCCAGAAGAAAAAGCACGGGGTATCACTATTGCAACGGCGCATGTTGAGTATGAAACGGACAAGCGCCACTATGCTCATGTTGATTGTCCCGGTCATGCCGATTACGTAAAAAATATGATTACGGGTGCCGCTCAAATGGACGGTGCTATCCTTGTAGTAGCTGCGACTGATGGTCCCATGCCACAAACTCGCGAGCATATCCTTTTAGCGCGCCAAGTAGGTGTACCGCGCATCGTGGTTTTTATGAACAAAATTGATATTGCAGACCCAGAGCTGGTTGACCTTGTGGAGATGGAAATCCGCGAGCTGCTGACGCGATACGAATTTCCAGGTGATGAAACTCCGATTATCAAGGGCTCTGCGCTGAAAGCTCTGGACGCTGGTGCCGACCCATCTGTTTCTGCTGATGATGAGCGCTTAAAGTGCATATTCGAATTGATGGATGCGGTCGATAACTACATTCCCGTGCCTGAACGCGCAGTAGATAAGCCGTTCTTGATGCCTGTTGAAGACGTGTTCTCAATTACTGGTCGCGGTACGGTGGGTACTGGTCGTATTGAACGCGGTGTTGTAAAAATTAATGATGAAGTTGAGATTGTTGGTTTGGGCTTGAGCAAGAAAACAACCGTTACAGGTATCGAAATGTTTCGTAAGCTTCTTGATGAGGGCCAAGCAGGCGACAACGTTGGTCTTCTGCTGCGTGGTGTCGACAAAAATGAGCTTGAGCGTGGAATGGTGCTGGCAAAGCCTGGCTCTATCACGCCGCATAAAAAGTTTACTGCACAGGTTTATGTTCTTTCGAAAGAGGAAGGTGGTCGCCACACCCCATTCTTTAACGGCTATCGTCCGCAGTTTTACTTCCGTACGACAGATGTAACGGGTATTGCAACTTTGCCAAGCGGTACAGAAATGGTTATGCCTGGAGACAATCTCGATAATCTTAGTGTCGAGTTAATTACGACGATTGCTATGGAAGAAGGCTTGCGCTTTGCAATTCGCGAGGGTGGTCGTACTGTAGGTTCAGGTGTTGTTACGAAAATCATTGAGTAATCGTGATGAATTTTGATGTTGGGTGTTTGAAGGGTATGCGGTAAATAAAGAAAGCAAAACAAGAATTAGTAGAGGTAATCAACTGTCGAAGCATATTCTCTCTTCAAGCATTTTAGAACACCCGATCCGCGCAGTTGTATAATTGAGTGTTGACTTTATTACACTCTCAATAACAATACACTTTTACACGCAAGAGAGGAAAAACGTGGCACGTCAGAAAATTCGCATAAAACTGAAGTCCTACGACCATAACCTCATAGACAAATCAGCTGAACGGATTATCCGTACAGTAAAGCAGACAGGTGCCGTTATTTCCGGGCCAATTCCACTGCCGACGGAGAAGCAAGTGTACACGGTCTTGCGCTCGCCTCACGTAGATAAGAAGTCTCGTGAGCAGTTCGAATCGCGCACGCACAAACGTCTCATTGATATTCTCAATTCTACACCTAAAACGGTAGACTCCCTGATGCGGCTGGAATTGCCTGCGGGTGTAGATGTCGAAATTAAAGTTTAAGGAGTCAAGCCATGAGTGTATTGCTCGGTAGAAAAATTGGTATGACAAGCATTTTTACTGAGACAGGCGACTATGT
>JANWZB010000082.1 GCA_025055035.1 Candidatus Kapaibacterium sp. | reverse complement strand
ACTACCTTTTTATGGCTGCTCGCATGGCAAACGCTCTGCAGGGGGTACAAGACGTCGTCTGGACCAATCCTGTACTTCAACAATCGTAGTATCCTCACAAGATCCACATATAATCTGGTAGAGATATCTTGCTCCTTTCATATATTTGCACAGTGCTAATGCCACCTTTGTATTTCCTCCTCTAGTGTGCAGCACTGCACACAGTTAGTATTACAGAGCTTATGCCGACTCTTGCACGCGCTATTGCTATCGCAGCTTCTGCACATGAGCATCAACGCGACCGTGCAGGGCAAGCATATATCCTTCATCCGCTGCGCCTGATGTTTCGCATGACAACCGAAGAAGAAATGATTGTAGCGGTACTTCACGACCTTGTTGAGGACACAGAATGGACAATTGAGAGCTTGCGCGAAGAAGGATTTAGCGAGGATATCCTCTTTGCTTTGGATTGCCTTACAAAGCGCCATGGAGAACCGTACATGGCACTTATCGAACGTGCTAAGCAAAGCCCTCTAGCAGTACGTGTCAAAATTGCGGATCTTGAAGACAACATGAATATGACACGTCTGAAGCGTATTCACGCTCTTGATACCGAGCGTCTTCAGCGATATCATCAGGCATGGCGCATACTTCAAGATTTTGTCCAGACGAGCATATGAATCGTGTATGTTATCTTTGCTTTCACCACCATCCTTGCGTTCTGTCTTCCCAATTGTAGGTGTACTCACAACCATGCTTGTGGGCTGGAGTAGCTGCCAGAACTATTTGGAATCAGAACGCTTGCGACGCTTTCTTGCAACATCGCAAACCGCTTCGCATGCTACTTCGCCAAATACATCATCTATTGCACACGATACTCCATCGACGTTTTCTACAACTGACACAGTCCCTGTCATTACCCACTATGCCACCATACGAACTTCGATAGGAACCATAATTCTTGGGCTATATGGCATCGATGCCCCGCAAACGGTTGAAAACTTTGTAAAACTCGCTGAAAAGAAGTTCTTTCGAGGTATACTTTTCCATCGCGTTGCACGCAACTTTGTTATCCAAACCGGCGACCCTAAAACGAAAGACAAGCGTAAAAAAGATGAATGGGGCACCGGAGGCGAAAGTGCATTTGGAGAGCCGTTTCCTGATGAAATTGTCCCTGATGCACCGAGCGTAAAACGCGGCTATCGGCGCGGAACAGTCGCTATGGCAACACGTAGCCCCGACGCCAACACAAGCCAATTTTTTATCTGTCTGCGTGATATTCCTGAGCTTCCTCTACAATTCACTATTTTTGGCGAAGTGGTAAAAGGCTGGGAGATCGTGGAAAAGATTGCTGCAGGAGAAATTACACCACAATTAAACGAAAATGATGGTCGCCCTATCAAACCCGTTGCTATTACCCGTGTTACTGTTGTTAAGCTACGAACTTCGGCACCACAAACACATTCGTTCTAGGCAAGAATTCAGCACAGTATGAGCGTCTCGATGTTTCACTTTTCATGAGAGGTTTTCTATGAACATACACGCATATATCTGGACTATCGCACTACTTCTATGGTGTGGAGTATGTCTTACAAGCCCAACAACCTTCGCTCAAAAGAAAGGAACGAAAGAAAAACTACCACCCAAACCCACAGAGTCTGCTATAACACGTCCGCAATACATCATTTCTGTTACTCACGGAGGCAGACCTCTTGGAAATATCACAATTGAGATTTTCAACGACCTTGCTCCTCTTCATGCAGCGAATTTTGATAGCCTCGTTGCTATTAAATTCTACGATGGCACAGCGTTTCACAGGGTTATACCGGGCTTTATGATACAGGGAGGCGACCCAAACTCTCGCCCCGACCGCAATAAACCTAAGATGTTTTGGGGTATGGGCGAGCCGGGTCAGCGCACTGTTCCAGCAGAATTTAGCCAAACATTGAAACATGAACCCGGAATTATCTCAGCTGCTCGTACAGCTGACCCCAACAGTGCAACATCACAGTTTTTTATTTGCCATGGAGCAGCACCGCATCTGGATGGTCAATACTCTATCTTTGGACGTGTTATCAGTGGCATGGAGGTAGTGAACATGATCGCTGGCGTCCCGTGTGAGCCGGGTGGTGACGGCGCTGTCTCTAGCCCTATCGAAAAGGTTGAGATGAAAATTGTTAAGAAATAACGACCCCAAGAGCACTAAAATTATAGAGCAGGTGATTATAGAGCAGGTGCGGGCAGCATTGAAAGTGCTTTCAGGCTGCCCGCGCTGTTTTCCCCGCCAACACTCTCTCAATCATCATGACGAAATATCAAGCGCATTGGCTCTAGATACCGCACAAACACTTGCAACGCTAGCACAACAACCAAAAATGTAAATAAACCTATCGCCTCACAGTGTACCCGCATAAATGCTCGCGAAAGATGCTCTGGGGCATTATACATCAGCACAGGCGTTGCCAAAGCCCCCGTTGTGACAGCAACATAGACACTTCGCCGAATGACGACATATCCAGTAAGCCAACACAGAACAAATATAACGACAGGCACAACATTCACAGCAAGCATCACCCCTGCAACAATAGCCAGACCCCGACCATACCTTTTGGCGCGACGGAAGAGCAAATTGTAGTTATGCCCTAGCACAGCGAACACCCCTGTCAGGGCAGGTGCAAGAAACGACTCCCCACCTGTGAGCGCACCCCCTAGAATAGTCCCAGCATTCACTGCTACAAAACCTTTAATAGCATCGAGCAGCGCTATAACGCCCTGCACAGGCAGTATCTCGCGTTGCTCCCAAAAGCGCTGGAGAGTTGCCTTATGAGGCATTTGGTCTAAGCCTGTCTCACGAATCTTGTCCTGACCGGTCCAACGCGCTAGGATATGAACGGTTGGCAATGCACCAAGTGCATATCCTAGCATCATACAAAGGAGCTGTACACCAACGGGCATATCAGGTTCAACGATAATAATACACAACAACACATGCCAATCCTCAAAGCTCTCACTGGCTGTTGATTGGCGTTGCGACAAGCACCTGCACAATCCGGCAATACGAACGCCCCTCTGGTGTTGCGTTATCATGCAGCAGGACGTCGCTGCCAATAGGAATAAGTTTGATGCGTTCTTCGGGGAGCTGTAAAAAGTTTTTTACTTCAAGCGAACGCCGAAGCGCGAGCTCACGATTGTATTCACGTGAGCCAAGATGGTCGCTGTAGCCTATAACAGTAACCTGCGACGTCTGTTGAATACGCTGTTTGATGAGATTCAGTATTGGTAGATTATCTGCATTAATTTCTGCACGGTCGAAATCAAACAGCATTAGGGAGAAGCGTTCAAGGCGCTTGTCCTGCACCTGCTCAAGGCGTTTTTTCGCAATTGTTACTTGCCGCACTGTTACAGGTTTTTCAACAACAACCTCACGACCTTCAAGATCAAGCACTTGCATACGTATTGTGAGTGGAGTGTCGCTTTCTCCAAGCACACTCTCCGATAAACGCCACTGTAGCGGCTGCAGTACATTTCCTGCTGCATACTCGCCTGTCCACTGCTGAAGAGTAGAACCATTCCGCTGCACTGTTACTGTCCATGAGCGCAATCCCGCTGGTGCATCAACGACAGGTTGTATCTCGAGCAATGGTGGATTAATAGAACGCGTTATTGCACGATTCATGACCGGCAAGAGAATATCAGGTATTGAAGCACGTATCTCTACACGGCGATTTTCTTCGATACCTTCTTCAATACTTGTATTCGAAGGTTTTTCTGGTAATAGACGTCCGACAACGCGAATTCTATCGGGTTTGATTTTCCATATTGTGGAAAGATATGTCTGCACAGCTTTTGCACGGCGCATTGCCAGCTCCACATTCTCGCGTTCTGCACCAATATTGCTGACGCACCCTGTTACGGTTATTCGGGCTTGGGGGTTTGCTTTCATCCGTGCACCAAGGATATTCAAGAGATTGGAATGAACTTGAAGCGCAGCATTAGGTAGAGACTCAAGAGTCCAGACTGCAGCTATCTTCGGTGTGCTAAGCAGCGTTTGGCGCGTTTGCGCTAAGGTTGCACTTTCTTGCGGAAAAAATACATAGGGCAGAAGAGGGTGATACGTTTCTGTTTCTAGCTCCTCTACAACGACCGTTGGAAGGTCTTGACTCTGACCATCCCAATTAACTCCTTGCACCCGAATATCCGCCCTGAGCGCCTGTTGTTTCGGTACTTCGCGCACATATGACTCGTGAACGACCGTGCGCTCTATCAGAAGCCCTTGCTCTTCACTTGTGATAATACCAGTTTCCGAAGAACGCAAGCGGAGACGTTCCTGACTAGCCTCTACAATGACAGTGGAAGTGTCGCGCTCATAGATAGTTTCCCGAAGCACTGGGTTGATAGAGCCTTCGCCCCATTGAAACGCAACTCCAGCTTGAAGTGTCCCCAGCATCCATGCTCCATTGCGCAGAGGCGTACGCGTAGTATCATCGAAGCGCTGCACAAGAGCACCTCCTATATATGCATCTGTGATGGATGTCAATGGTATATGGTAGCGGACAAATGGCGTGAGAAATGTACTGCGCGACAGCGGCACGTACCACTCCGCGCCAAGCGACGCACTCAACGCGAGATTTGCACGCAATACACCTGACTGCGGATACGCACGGTCTTTGTATGGAGCAACGTACAACGGAAACAATGAATCAGTGTAGGCATAGTCGCCAACAACGGCATATGAGCCTTCAACACCGAGATTGAGAAAAAGCTGCTCATACAAGCGCATACCAACAGAAGGGTTAAGATGAAGGCATACAAGTGATGTCCTAAGGCGATGATGAACAAATGCTGTGTCATAGTCTGGAGAAGCATATCCTATATTCTCACGTATGAGAAAATCTGTTCTTCCAGCACTCAGTCCGGCACGTACTTGCATTTGGAATGACGAAGATAGACGATGATCAATGACTATACCCATTCCAGCAGCAAAGTTACTATGGGAACCAAATACAGAATCCGAAGCTGCAATCGGGAACATACCATGCACATACGCAAAATCAGCATAATGCTGCTGCAAAGCACCCATACCATATGCACCGAACAACCATCGATATCCGGGGATTTCCCTCTTCGGACGACTTACGACAACGCTCTCGCGCTTTCCTGAAATGAGGACATTCGTCGTGTCTCCACTACCACTCCTCTGATGCTGCGCAGACAGCACACAGCTCACGATACTCATACACATCACAAGCCTGCAGATGCACAACAGGATTTGGCTTATCCACCAAGAACATACACATAATGGTATTCTACAGCGCCATCGCATTCCTACATCATCCTTTATCAAGTTGATTGTGCAATTTTCAACGCATTTGCACTACGCACGCGGATGAAATGTTGCGTGTACTTCCTTAATGTATTCACAATCGACATGTGTATAAATTTGCGTTGTTGCAATATCAGCATGACCAAGCATCTCTTGCACAGCACGTAGATGTGCTCCGCCCTCTAACAAATGCGTCGCAAAAGAGTGGCGGAACAAATGAGGATGAATATGTTCTATGCCTGCAGCAAGAGCGGCATCATGAACAATATTCCATACCGACATTCTTGATAATGGCCTACCCCGTTGATTGACAAAAAGTGTATCGGCGGCATCACCTGTGCTTTTCACCCACAATGGTCGAGCATAGCGCCTGTAACGCTGTATCCATTCTAGAGCAGTTGTACTAATTGGAACAATACGCTCCTTTGCGCCTTTGCCAAAAACACGCACAACCTCACTCTCCCAAAGAATATCACGTTGCTGAAGCTTACATACCTCCGATACACGCAGACCACACGCATACAGCGTCTCTAGCAATGCTCGATTGCGCAAGCCATCAGGACGGTTTACGTCGGGCTGCTCAAGTATTTTGACAATTTGTGGGTATGACAGAACTTCAGGTAGTGGGCGCTTTGGCTTTGGCATATCAACGATTTCAGAAGGATCACGCTCGGCGATCTGATGCTGGCAGAGAAACCGATATAGCGAGCGTATTGAGTATAAGTATCGTGTTCGAGAGTTCGTTCCAAGCCCTAGTTCTGCAAGAGTGGCAAGAAAGCTTGTGATATGCTGCGAAGTAGCGTGAGTAAACGACTGTAGTGCATGCTCCTGCAGAAATTCCATAAATCGCCCTACATCTGTGCCATACGAACGCACAGTATTCTCCGACAACCCCCGTTCTAAAGCAATATGATGAAGAAATTGTTGGAATTCTCGCTGTATAGGTAACGTACTACGCGTTGCAGAGGCTGTAATCATCGATGGAGGATCTAAGCATGGAAACACATAGCTCAACCTATCAGGTCAAGCAAACTCTGTCTGTGCAAAAATACACTTTTGTGCTCATTTTTCCGTCAAGGTGTTTTTTCGTATTTTGCTTTCGCGTGTAGCATTCGTGCGTACTTGTAGTACGCTGGATGCTTTCGGGTATATAGTTGTTGCGTTCTCGTTCCGACCATCTTCTTGTACTATTTGGAGGTTATGCCAACTATACTACGGCTTTCTATTGCTATTCTATACTATGCCTACGCTTTTGTACATAGTATTCCCGCTCAGGACCGTAGCATATCATTGCCCACACCACCAGCATATCCAGAGATGCGCTTTGGGATAACAGGTGGTGCACACATGAACTATCATGTGGCAAATTTCATCGAATTTCCCGGCTTCCCCAAGCTCAACAAAAGCTATGGATATCCAGACACTATCAGCTTTCGCTCAACGTACAGCATCACTCCTAGTATTGGTCTAGCTTTTGAGGCAATGGTTGATCCATTGTTTGGATGTGCAGTACGACTATCGTACGCATCGCATTCGGGAATGTTCTCCGCTATAGAGCCTATTGTTTTACCAACGCGCGATTTCCAGTTCACCGATGCTTATTTTGACCATCAGCTTACTGTTCGGCTTTCTTCATTTGCTATTGAGCCAACTGCTATCATAACTCCCTTCCCTTATGCACAAGGCTTCAAACTCTATACAGGCGCTCGTTGTGGGTTTATGCTTACGCACTCTTTTGAGCAGCGCACTCTTCTCCCACCACAGTACCGCAATATTGCTTTTCCACAATACCCTACCGAACACAACGTACTTGCAGATGCAATACCCCACCTTTCCCCTATTGCTCTATCAGCAATTTTCGGAATAGCATACGAACTACCTATTGCTATCGTTCAGCACCACACATACGAACATTACCTTTCACTTCAGTCTGAAGTCTTTGGCGCATGGGGTTTACATCCAATGGTTCGAGATATCGACTGGGTATTGCATCAAGTACGTGCAGGAATTTCACTGTTATATCGCCACGAAGAAATTGTACAAGAGTATGAAGAACGTCGGCATATAGATACTGTTATTGTGCATCAAAAGCATGTTCGTATTCCATTTATGGTTGGCATTTCTACATTTCAGCGCGACACGGTCTTCACAAGAAATAATGGTAAGCATGTCCGCCTCATCACCGAAACACTCTACCGCACCGACACGGTGTTTACAACGCCTCCACCGCGCATGAATACTGAACTTCATGCAGTAGGTCTCGATGAGCACGGCAAAGAACACCAGATTGTGCAACTGCGCGTAGAAGAATTCATCGTTCAGCGATATGTTCCATTACTTCCCTACATTTTTTTTGAGCATCAATCTTCCATACTGCCATCACGCTATTCTCAGCTTTCCCCCGAACAGTCAGCGCTTTTCGATATTGATCAATTTTACCAAGCTGGAGCACTTGATATTTATCGTTCTCTGCTCAACATTATCGGAAAGCGCCTTCGCCAGTACCCTAACGCCATACTCACCCTAGTCGGGCACAATGCTGGTGTTGGCGCTGAGGAAGGAAACATTGCCCTGTCCCAAGCACGAGCCGAAGCCGTCCGCAAGTATCTTTGCGATGTATGGGGCATTG
This sequence comes from Candidatus Kapaibacterium sp., assembly GCA_025055035.1. GTDB lineage: Bacteria > Bacteroidota > Ignavibacteria > Kapaibacteriales > UBA4661 > PH2015. Next base: position 6,523 of record JANWZB010000082.1, on the reverse strand, counting down.
GGTCAAATAGAATTATTGTCAAAGCAGCGCACCTTCCAGAACAGGCATCCCTACCGAAAACTGAACAGGATAAAATCGAAGAAAATCGCCGTGTAGAACTATACTCAACTGTACGAGAAGTGCTCGACCCTGTCTTGCTTATCGACACGATGCATGTATCGAACCCTCCAACTATCCGCCTTCGTCCATCTGTATATAGCGAATTTCCAATTACAGATTGGTCGCTTATAGTATTCAATGAAGGACGAGATATACGGCGCTTTAGTTCTACGCAGCGTCAAGATAGCATGGCACTCGATGCTCTTGTAAGTGGTACAGAGACATTCCCGTATTTGCCGACACAGATTGACTGGACTCCACCTAGGCAAGGAGAGCGAAGCTTAAAACTGAGTGAAGCACCACTAGAATTGAGCTTTACGGCATACAATGCGCACGGCCAGAGTGGCTTTGCACACAGTAGCTTGCCCGTCCAAAAAGTTATGCTTCCCGATAAGAAGCTTGAACAGTTTAGTCTTGTGTTATTTGGCTTCAACAAAGCAGAAATTAGTGAGCAGCACCAACGCATGATTGCTATTATGCGCAGCATGATTACTCCAAACGTAAAGGTTACGATTGCTGGCTACACAGACAGAACGGGCAACAATGCGTACAACCTCACGCTCTCGCGTCAGCGTGCCCTTGAGCTTGCACGCATGCTCCACCAGCAACCATCAAAGGCACAAGGCTTTGGTGAAGAAGTTTTACTGTATGATAATACTACACCCGAAGGACGCTTCTACTGCCGTACAGTGAACGTTTCTATCGAAACAACAACACGCTAGCAGATACATCTTCTGGGCTCAGACCATACATTTCGGGGTCGCTTCAACACATTATAATGATAACGACTGCACAATTGTAGGAATATCGCTCCAGTGTTCAGCACGAGCGTCGGCTTGTGTAGGCATGTCCTTGTGCTCATCATTCATGCGAGCATTGGGATCACCAGCAAATAAGACTGCCCACATGCCGACATTTTTTGCACCAACGATATCTGTGCGCTCGATATCACCGATATGTACAGCCTCCGAAGGTGCACAGTTTGTCCCTCGAAGAGCAACATAATATGCACGCTCATGTGGTTTCGAAACTCCCGTTTCGTCGCTAAAGCTAAAGGCAGAGAAATATTCTGCAATACCATCGTATTCCATAATGCGCCGAAGAACACGTCCGGGAGAAAACGCTGTATCAGAGATCAGGGCTAGATAATAGTGCTTTGCTAGCTGTTGCAGCACTTCTAGCGCACCGGGCAAAAGCGATGGAGGATACTTCAAAATCCCCTCCTCAAACGCAGACGTTACTTCGTCCAAAGCTTGTCTATCGGCGGGTATATTAAGAATGTTCCAAATATACTCGACAAGTGAGCGTGTTGATGGAGTTCGGTGCTCTGTGCGCCACACGTCCTTAAAATGCTCCCATGCAGACTGTTGTGCTGTTTTGAGCTGTTCAGCAGTGATATCATAGCCGAGACGACGTGCATTTGTCATCACAGTTATGTAGCGGTCGCGATTTCGATGCTCACCACCCTGCGAATCATAGAGAGTATTCCAAAAGTCGATAGTTATAGCACGGATAGGCATAGCATAACAGGGTATAGTGTCTTTCCTCATACCATTCTGAGACAAGAGTACCAGCCATGATGATAACGAACGAATGTTGTGAGTTAGTGTACAACTTGGCTTATTGGCTTAGTGTTTACCGTCAGCATTTTCTTCTGCGTTCGAAACAATGCTGGATTAGGCATAAAAACAGTGAAGGCGGTACCGTGCCAGTACCGCCCGCTGTTCCCCTTCCTTTGGGAGTGCCTATGATAAGGAGTTCACACGTTGTTCAACCAATTTCAGCTTTTAGTTTATAGCAATAACAAAGACTAGCCTGTCTGTTCTGTAAATGGTTCAGAAAAATGCATGCCATTTTTCTCCATTTTTCTGATATCCCGCTTTTAGCCCGTAAACTTTGTAACACTCTCACTATGTAACAATTGCGATAATAGCACACCGTACTTAGCAGACATCATAATTGAGAGGAATCATACTCACACTTGCAAGAAGTTCTCTCATTATTGAGAGAAGTTATATGCGCAGCACTCTTCGAGAATCTGCAGTATTCTATGCGCAGAGATGTCCCATGTAAACTGGCGCGCAAACGCAAGCGCACCCCTTTGCAATTGAGAATATAACTGACGGTCTTTGAGAATGCGACGTATCGTATCGGCGAGCGCATGAATATTTCCATACTCGTATAGCAGACCACTATATTCATGGCGCACGGCATCGCGTAATCCCGGCACATCTGCGGCAATTACTGGAACACCACAGGCATTTGCTTCAATATTGACAATGCCCCATCCTTCCTTCATAGAAGGATGCACCACACAATACGCCTCACTCAATACGGTAACTTTTTGCTCTTCTGGGATAAGACCCATGAACTCTATTCTACCTGCATATCTATCTGTAGTTAAGCCGAGGCGGTTAGCTAGACGGCGCAGCTCCGCTTCTGCATCTCCTTTGCCTACAATCCGCAGCTTGCTGTGAGGAAATTCATCAGCAATCAATGCAAATGCTTGAAGAAGATGATGTACACTCTTGTATCGCTTCAATCGCCCAAAGTACGTAATAATTGGTGTTAGTGTCGCTGCAGGGTTCTGCTGTATGGCAAAAGGAAATTGCGCAGGATTGATGCAGTTCGGAACAACGTCAATATGCTCTGATGGTATTCCCTTACATACCAGCTCATCTTTCGTACTTTGAGACACTGCAACAAAGCGTATTCGCCGATACACATATGGAAGCAATGCTTCAGCGGCATACACGTATCCACCAGCAACACAGCCCGCTTCTGCAAAGATGCTTGTACCAAAGAAATGATGTACAAGAGCGAGGATTGGCTCTCGAACATAAAGCGGCGTATAAAAGGGAATTTTATTGATGTCATCAACTACCACGTCAAAGTTGCGGTAGCAGAAATCCCGGCGATAGCGTCGCGGAACACAGAAATTAAACGTATTTCTGCTGCCTTCTCGAATAACATGAATTCCATCGAGTACCTCCTCGTGCTGTGCTCCCTTGAACATCGAACAGAACAATGTGACATGGTGCCCAGCACTCACTATACGAGAGAAGATTTCGTGAAGGTGTGTTTCAGCGCCACCGGCAAAAGGATTGGAGCGATCTTGCCAGTTGAAGACAAGAATGTTCATTGACGAGAGAGAATAAATTTCTGTGCTATCTTAAAGTGTGTACCCCGTGCTACACAAATATATACACCATCCGATAAATCCGTGATGTCGAATTCTATGATATTTGCCCCAGCCTTAGCATCACCACTATAGATGTCTTTCACACGCCTTCCTAGAATATTAAATGCTGCAATTTCCACAGTTCCAGACTCACGAAGCATAAGACGCACAACACCACGTTCCACCCATATCTCAGGAAATACTTCCAGCGCGTACTGCTCGCGTCGAAGGCTGTCAGCTACTAGAGCATCTGCACGGCTTGGGATAGGAACTCGGAGCGAAGAGTGTAGTGTTTTCGAGCTGCTGCGTTTTTTGGTGGCGGCAGGAAACCGCGCAGGTTGTTGTACTTGTCCAAGATTTGCTCTGATGTTCTGGTAGTGCCGTTGCCGTGCGTATAATATCGCAGACACAATACTACACCACATTATTACACAAGCACTAATAGCAAGGCGCACAGCATAGTGGTATAGGGAAGAGCGATACGGTAAGTGTGGTATTTCCCTCATAGTAAACCAATATCGGAGAATTTGTCGCACACGTGCAATTTACAAAAACCATGCTTTTCTGCTGTTCCTTTTTTCTGGAGAATGCGTATATTGCGCATCTTCTTGAACATAAGCAGCATTGTCTCTCTGCGTCATGTACACTATTCAACTACCAAACTTTTACGGTCCGTTTGATTTACTTCTGTACTTCATCAAGCGTGATGAGCTGAATATCCACGATATTCCGATTGCGCACATTACTCATGAATTTTTAGAGTATACGCGTATCATTGAACTCTTAGATTTGGAGCTTGCTGGCGATTTCTTAGTAACAGCTTCATCACTGATGCAAATAAAAGCAAAAATGCTTCTTCCAGAGGAGCTATCATCCAACACCGAGGAACAACAGGAAACAGACCCTCGTGCAGAATTGGTGCGAAAACTACTGGAGTACAAGCGCTATAAGGAAGTAGCTGAAGAATTAGAAGCGCGCTCGGAAGCCCAGCAACACATTTACTACCGACAGTTCTTTGCAGCTGACGTCAAAAATACTCCTCATCCGCTTGACGAAATCGCTCCTGTAACATTATTCGACCTTGTTGCAGCATTCTCGCGTGTTCTCCGTAAAGCCCCGAAGCCTTCGCTACCACACACAGTTGCGCGTGAGCCTATTACTATTGAGGAACAGTCCGCTGTTATTATGGCACTCTTTGAGTATCGTAGCGAGCTAGCGTTTTCAGAACTTGTTGCTCACACCGACCGTCCAACGATTGTCATCACATTCCTAGCAATCCTCGAAATGATACGGAACCGCTGCCTCTATGTTCGCCAATATGAGCAGTTCGGCGAGCTCTATCTGTACCTTCCATCATCGCTCCCTCTGGAGGGTGTACGTACTAGCATGCTTTCTACGTTATGATGGAGAACTCTGCATTTCCGCTCGTAGCCTACAAGACTGCACCGTCCAAGAGAGCATCAAGCTCGCTATTCTAGTCATGAATATACGAGTTAGCAGAGGTTCAAATAGCTACATCGTATTCCTTTTTCATGTATGAAACACCCCACCACCACAGCCCTAGAAACTTCTTCGGCTGCGCTACAAGATATCCTTGAAGAACTCTACACACTGCGACGCTTTCATGCAACACCAGGTTTACACCGCATTCGCTCCATACTCTACAAGCTTGGTAACCCACACAAGCGCTTTCCATCTATCCACATCGCTGGAACAAATGGCAAAGGCACTGTTTCTTCTATCCTTGCATCAGTCCTGCGAGAAGCTGGGTACAAAGTCGGGCTATACACATCCCCGCACATTATACGGTTTAATGAGCGCATTCGGCTCAATGGTCAAGAAATCCCTGATGATATTCTGTTGGCTACCATACGGCATACCATGCCGCTTATTCTTTCAACCCACGCAACATTTTTCGAGGCAGCTACGGCACTCGCGCTATACTATTTTGCCGAGAACAATGTTGACATAGCTGTTATAGAGACAGGTTTAGGCGGTCGCTTAGACGCAACAAACGTGCTCGAGGCTGAGAACGTTCTGGCTACAGCAATCACCTCTATTGACTATGACCACACTGAATATCTTGGGGATACACTAGAGCAAATTGCAGCCGAAAAAGCCGGTATTATGAAACACAGTAATCCATGCATTGTTGCAGAACCTCGCTCTTCTCTGCGCTCTACATTCGAATACCATGCTCAGCAAGCCGGTGCTCTGCTGCACTTTCTCGATGAAGGATATCGTGTCGATGTGCAGAGCTACACAGCAGATTGCACTATGCGCCTGACATTGCACACTCCTCATCGCACAATACGTTCTCTACATTCGCGTTTGTGCGGTTCGCATCAAGCTCGAAATATTCTCACAGCGTATGCCGTTCTGGATTATATCCACAGGGACTTTCCTACTTCTACCACACAGTTTCGACACGGCCTCGAGCGTCTTTACAAAAACAGTGGTCTGCGAGGACGCATCGAGTTACTACGCAAGCGCCCCCCTTGTATTCTCGATGTAGCACACAACCCCGCTGGTGTACGCATGCTCATTCAAACGCTGCGGAACTGCGGATATACTGATACTCGCTGGCACGTTGTATTTGCCGCTATGCAAGATAAACAAGTGCACGAGATGTTACGCGCCCTTCAGCCGATCGTACAGCGTCTACACATACCGACCCTCAATCTCGCACGAGCCTTGCAGCCTACAGCAATCTCCCATATGGCATCGTCGCTTAACATTCCAACAACAATATATGACTCAGCTGCAGATGCATGTGATGCCCTTGTGTCAAGCAATGATCCGCTTCTTGTGGTTGGCTCATTTCACCTTGCCGAAGAAGTACTCCAGTGGTACGCGTGCTCTAAGAAGGATTGAGCAGATGGCACACCTTACAACTGCTTACAACTGCGGATGACGTTCATGCGAAGGATACGCTCTACTTAAAAATTCGCGCTTCCATGAGGTGTACGTGCCTTCTAGAATATGCCGGCGAGCTGTTTTGACAAGCCAAAGGTAAAATGCGAGATTATGCTGAGAGGCGAGTTGCAAGGCGAGTATCTCATGTGCCATAAACAAATGTCGAAGATATGCACGGGAAAAGTTCCTGCTAGCATAGTGCTCCAGACCTTCATCAAGGGGAGTTTCATCAAAACGATATCGCGCATTGCGCAGATTGATGCGTCCTTGCGTCGTGAATAGTTGGGCATTCCGGGCATTGCGTGTTGGCATTACGCAATCAAACAT
>JANWZB010000081.1 GCA_025055035.1 Candidatus Kapaibacterium sp. | reverse complement strand
TACAAAATTGATGCACGCAAAATAGCTGCCGATGGCTCATTTACTTCGTTCCTTACAACTCTCAAAAAGTACAACGCAGGAATTCAGAGCGCTGAACATGACTATATCATTGTTCAGAAGCTTGGGCGACGCATTGAAATTTTTATGCTCCTGGATGCCCTAAAAGAGTATCACGTGCTAGAATTTGCGAAGTCTGGAAGAGTAGCTATGACACGCTCGGCAACAGACCTCGACCAATACCTGCGCGAGATAGAAGCACGTGCTGCTGCAGAGTCTGAAACTATCGGTGTATAAGCGTATAACTCACAACATTCCTCACTATTTCTTACGAGATTCTATTCTATGGCAAAACTGAATTTTGGAGGCGTAGAAGAAACTGTTATTACCCGTGAAGAGTTTCCTCTGCCGAAAGCCCAAGAAATCCTGAAAGATGAAATCGTTGCTGTTATCGGCTATGGTGTTCAGGGTCCTGGGCAAGCATTGAATCAACGCGATAATGGTATCAACGTGATTGTCGGGCAGCGCCCAAATTCCCAATCGTGGGATAAAGCAGTTGCCGATGGATTCATACCAGGACAAACCCTCTTTCCTCCAGAGGAAGCGGCGCAACGCGGCACCATTGTATGCTATTTATTGTCCGATGCAGCACAGATTGCCCTGTGGCCATCTATCAAGCCTCACTTAACACCTGGCAAAGCGCTATACTTTTCCCATGGTTTTGGTATTACGTACAGCGACCAAACAGGAATTGTCCCCCCGAAAGACATTGATGTAATTCTTGTTGCGCCCAAAGGCTCTGGAACATCGCTTCGGCGCTTGTTTCTTGAAGGGCGAGGCTTGAATTCAAGCTTTGCCGTATATCAGGATGCTACCGGGCGGGCACGAGATCGCGCTATTGCTTTGGGCATTGCCATTGGCTCAGGATATCTCTTTGAAACAGACTTTCGGAAAGAAGTGTTTTCCGATCTGACCGGAGAACGTGGTACGCTAATGGGAGCTATTCAAGGTATTTTTGAAGCACAGTACACGGTGCTGCGCAAGCATGGTCATTCCCCATCGGAAGCGTTTAATGAAACCGTCGAAGAGCTAACCCAAAGCCTTATGCCTCTTGTGGCAGAGAACGGTATGGACTGGATGTATGCGAACTGCTCCACAACAGCGCAGCGCGGTGCATTGGACTGGAAGAATAAATTCCGTGATGCCGTTATGCCTGTGATGGAAGAGCTCTATGACAGTGTAGCATCAGGGAAAGAAGCTGCTCGTGCTATTGCTGCGAATAGCCAGCCCGACTACCGTGAAAAGCTTGAGGCAGAACTTGCCGAGCTGCGTAATTCCGAACTATGGCAAGCTGGAAAAACTGTCCGCAGTCTACGCCCAGAACGTAGCAAGTAACGTATTCCCTATACATTCGTACCATGCACAATTACTTTTTCCTAATTATGTTATGGCGACAGCATTAGAACAACAGCTTCACACCCTCGACATTGTTCTCGACGGGCTCATGCGCCGTTACAAAGAACGCGTGCCCGACGTTCAGGCTATTATTAACGCGATGATACAGGAAGGTATCATTGCTAATGACGATGCAATTGAAAATGACCATATTGCGTTCCGAACAATGGGTGTTCCACAGCTGGGCATTGCATCGTTTGAAAAAATATTTCTTCACCTCGGCTACCAGAAGCGCGACCGATACTTCTTTCCCGAAAAGAAGCTCAATGCATTTTGGTATGCTCCGCCAGTACCCCGATATCCACGCATATTCGTAAGCGAGCTGCGTGTTCATGACCTCTCAGACGAAGCACAGCGCATCATTACGTCGTATACCGATGAAGTCCCAATCGACCCTGTGGATACTCTCGACCTCGATAATGGAGCAGAAATCGACGCTTTTCTCCATCGTCCGCTCTGGCGCACACCGTCCTATGCTGACTATACAAGGCTTCTGCAAGAGAGTGAGTATGCGGCATGGGTCATATACAACCGTTACTACCTGAATCATTTCACTATCACTGTACACAATCTGCCTGATGGCTACAATACAATTCAGGACTTTAATGCTTTTCTTGAACGGCGTGGATTTACGCTCAATGATACCGGCGGAAAGGCAAAAGTGAGTGCAGATGGCAAGCTTATTCAAAGCGCAACAGTTGCAGAAATGATTGAGGCAGAATTCGCAGGAGGCGAAAGGCACATGATTGCTGGCTCGTATGTAGAATTTGCTGAACGCCGACCGCTTGATGAATTTGTTCATATTCCCTATACTCAGCTCAAGCGCGAGCAGCGCCGTGAAGGCTTCGAAGCTGCCAATGCCGATAAAATCTTTGAAAGTACCTATTCAACACAAACAGCTAAGCGTGTCTAGAGCGTATCTGCACATTTGCATTTACTTGCACTTGTGGGAGTAAAACAGACTTTTTGCAGTATGTTCGTACGACTACAAAATAAAAGAGCGCCTTCCCTAACAGAGGGAAGGCGCTTCTTTGTATATTATTCGCCGTAGCGCACACACTTTCATACCTTAGTTCGTTCTCAGATTTTTGTTTGTATTACGCTCTGGCTGACCTATGGGCAAGTAACGCCAGGCTCCAGGTGTTGTAATATGCCAACGGTTAAAGCGGCGTTGGTCTATTACACGCATGCCTGTTGCAAAGAGTTGTTTATCGCGTTCAATATAGATTGAATCAAGATTTGTTACTGTACGCGGAGCGAGATTGTGGAATGTACGAACATTATTAACATTTGCTAGTGCTGCATCGGGGTTGTTTGCTACGCGCAGCGCTGTCTCTGCAAGAATAAGCTCATTCTCTTGCCACGACACAAACGGCATTGGAGAATCCTGATTGGGGAAACGCCCTTGCACATAGAAAGTCAATCCCTGGTTTGTTACCGGTCCGAAGAGCAATAATCGCCGTGTTGCAAGCGAAGCATTGAACTCGGCATCCGTTCCTGTGTACACAAGCGAGCCACTTACGATACGTGCTGGAAAGAAACGCCCTTCAAGTGAATCAGCCAGAATATACTGTGCAAAGCGAATACTGGGTACAAACTGTGCACGATTACGCCCACCATCAAAAAACCATTGATTACTGATTGTTGTGCCCAAATCGTAGAGCGCATTCAGCGGCGGGTCACCACGGCGCAAGCCATTAAGTGCTGCAGCACGCGCATCTGCGTAACGCTCTGCAGCAAGTTGTACTTTCGCAATGACTGTATTCACTGTACGGCGCTGTACATCGTTTGCAGCGTTGTCAAGTGCAATGCGCAGCTTTGCAATTGCTGAGTCAAACATTGCTGCTGAAGGAATAAAAGGCCCACCATTGATAACACCTCCTCCGCGGTTTTGCTCTAAGCCAAAGTAGGCACCGTACCAGAAGCGGACAATACCACCATATAGGTTTGCCGTGTACAGTGCAGCTGACCTTGTAGCAGGGTTAGAAAAGTTAATGCGTCCAATTCGCTCGGCGAAATTGTCAGCAGTAAAACGCATATTCCCAAGCGCAAGCCATTGATTATTTACCGAATTGTTATCGAGCTGAATGATACCATTATCAATGTCATTGAATGTGGGAAAAGTTGCATTAGGAACACGTGCATCGAAAAAGAATTCATCAGACAACCCACCAACTAGTGTTGTCATCTGAGCATAGCACAATGAGAACTGACGCAGTACGCCATTGCTTAAGAATGTTACTTGCGATTCATCGTTGAGGCGGTTGTCAGCAATTACATCAATGAGCGGAGCTATGTCTTGAACGTAACTTGCACAGGAATTACTACAAACCATTCCTGCAACAACTATGCTTACAAGGGCGAGATGCTTTCTCAGTAATGTTTTCATAGTACTTTGTGATAAGAAGTTTTCAAGAATGGTAAGTTAGAAGCCAACGCTGACAATGAAGTTATACACACGTGCTTGCATAAGCGTGAGAAAGTCTTGTGAAGAGCTAATAGCATTTGCTGGGTTTCCGCTAATCTCAACCTCAGGACCCGAGTACGTTGTAAACAGCATAAAGTTATTGCTCGTAGCAGTAAATGAAAGGCTCTTCATGTTGAGACCTGTTATCTCATTGAAGATACGTGTTGCGTTGAAGCGCAAACTAATCTCGCGAATGCGCAGCCAGTCCGCTCGCTCAGCATAGTTTGCAACTTGAAGCGAAGCAACGCGCGGCTCGAGGCGCATAAATTCTAATGCTGCTTGTTGATATTCTGGTGTTCCGGGCGTTAGTACATTTACCCCTGGTACACGACCAACAGCTATTTGTGCAGCAGGACCGCGTTCTTGGGCAGCTGCTCCATTGGTAGCAGCAACGCCTGACCCAAAAAGCCCAAGCTGTGTAGCAAGGCGGTTAAACCGTGGGTTATTGAAGTATGGTGACTGCGTACTAAACTGAAGCGAGCCATTGTACACATATCCACCAAGAGCATACTCAGCAAGTGCATATATAGTAAAGTCGCGCAGGAAACGAAACTCAATAGAAAGCGAGCCCGTGTAGAGCGGTACACCTGAGCCAATTGGAAAACCAACAATAACACCTGCTGGGGTGCGCACAACACCTGCTGTATCTATCTCAATGCCAACACGTGGCAAATTCGTCCAGTCGTAATATCCGTCAGCACGCAAACGCGGCGTTGTCTGACGAAGTCCCATAAATTGACCACGACGCTGACCCGGAATCAGAAACTGACGAGTAAAGCCGTCTGTCAAGAATGCTGGAGCACCTAAATCAAAGTCTCCAAGAGTAACAACTTTATTATCAGCATAGTTAAAGATAAGCTTCAAGTCGAGCGAGTAGTCCGCTGTTTGGATGGGACGAGCATAGAACATAGATTCAAATCCCCAGCCATCAATAGCAGCAACGTTCGATGGACGATTGCCTAAACCTGTTGAAGGCGGATTCGGCAGATTAATGAGTGACTGGCTGGAGTTTTGAATAAAGTAGCTTGCTTCAAAGCCATATGCGTTGTCAAATTCCATTTCTAGACCTACTTCAAGTTCGCGTGTGCGCTCAGGCTGGATAGCAGGGTTACCTGCTATATTCAATCGAGCACCAGCGCCATACGGCGAGGGACCAGCATCCCAGAGAAATGCTTGCCCAGCAGTGAGACTTGGAAGACGACCATTCTCGCCATATGCAGCCCGAAGTTTTGCTAAATTAATAGCCTCTGGTAGAAATCCTAGCTTATCAAGGCGTACAGATGTGCTTGCTGCAGGATAAAAGATATTCGGGGCTTCTGCACCATACGATGAGGCAAAGTCCTGACGCAATGAGGCTGTAAAGAAAATCGTGCTGTTATAATTAAACTTTTGCTCTACAAACCAGCCTGCGTTACGCTCATTGAGCAAATCTTCGTCAGTGATCCGTGTTGTCGCAAGTCCTGCATTCACATCACGAATCAGCTCCGTTGGAAACTGTTGAGCTTCCGTTTGCGATGTCCGTGTGTATTCATTCCATGCTTGCCCACCAACAGTTGTACTGCCTTGTAATCCCTCAGTAACTCTATACTCATATGAAGCATTGAAGTCAATGTTAAGGCGCTCTGCACTTGTTGTAAAGATACCACGCCGACCACGCGTTACTCCAGCATAACTGAAGTTTGCAGGGAAAAAGATTTCATTACGAGCATTGCGTACATCGTACCCTGCTACCCCACGAACATTAAACCCAGGCAAAAACTCAGGCGAATACTTAATTTCTGCTGAACCAATAAAGCGCTGAGTTCGTGTAGAGTTTTCTGCCTTACTAATAGCAGTGCTATCAGTGAATCCATACGTTGTACGACGCCCTGCTGGGTTTGCAAATCCGTTTGGCGTACTTAGTTCCATTGCCCCAGCCGGACCAACTGGTGCAGTGTAGGGGGAAAACAGACGCGTATTGCCTTGCCAACCAATGACATTGTTATCATTTTGTGGACGGTCAACTATATTATCTACATAGTTTGCACTTGCAGATATAGAGAAGTTTTTCGACGTAACGGCATCAAGGTTGAGACGCACAGATTGCCGCTGGAGAGCATTTTGAATAACAAATCCTTGTTCTGCGCGATTCTCGTAGCCTACGTAATAGTTGAACACACCTGAGCTGCCTTGCATGTTTATGCCGTGCTGCTGCACCGGACCACGACGAAAGATAGCATTCGCTTCACGCCATGACTCTATATCATTAGGTGTAAAGTTACGGTGGTTTTCATTCCAGCCAAAGATACCCTGATAACCAATGGTAATTTGGTCTTGTTCAATGCCACGGCCGCGTTTAGTTTTGATAATCACAATGCCGTTTTGTCCTTGTGGACCGTAGAGCGCTGTCGCCGCGGGGCCCTTGAGAACCTCAATATCTTCAATGTCATTAGGATTTAAATCCGCTAGAGCACTCACTTGCTGACCACCGGTAGCATATCCAGTAATATTTCCTGATGCAACACGTACACCATCAATAAATACTGTAGGGCTACCACCAAGCAACCCTGCACCAGAACGAACATTAAACCGTAAACCGCCACCGACTTGACCCGATGCTGGCGTAATAGTAACACCTGCAACTTTTCCTTGGAGAAGCTGTCCAGCAGAAGTATAGGCAACTTTCTCAGTCAGCTGTGATGCACTAACACGCGACACTGCAACTTCCGCCACAGCCTTCTGCGTACGCGAGGCTACGCCTGTAACCACAACCTCATCAAGACCGCGTACATCGAGCACAAGTGGGAAATCGAGATTGATTTCGCCAGATCCCGACTCAATCGTTACTGTCTGTGCAGCGGTTTTATACCCAACGTAATTCACCTCGATAGAGTACTTACCAGCTGGAACGTTCTTAATTTCATAGTCGCCGTTTCTGCCAGCTATTTTACCATATTTCGTTGCGGGATTGCTCTGCAGTGTCAGAACAACACGTGCCCCTTGCAGCGGATCACCGTTCTTTTTATCTGTTACTTTGCCTTTTACTGTGGCGCCTTGTGCAAGCACAGTGCTCACTGCACTACAGAACAAGGCTAGGGCTAGGAGTACTGTATTTTTCATAATGCCCAAGAAAAAACGTGAATAAAACGTGGATTAGATTATATAAGGACTGGTGAAAGGAGAGACCTTGCGGCAAGTTTGCGAGGTTGCATGAATAATTATTCATTAAACGTTCATTTATTGAGGCAACCAAATTAACATTTTTTAACAGTAAAAACAAATAGTGCTCGTTGCGTCGAACTCTGTTCCCCTACTGTACTCGAAGTATTCTGTACTTTACTAGTTCAAGGTTGTGGATTTTTTGTAATTTTACCGTGTACTGAGTTTCAAGCACTTCATTCACTTATTATCGAACACAGCTAACCTTCCATTCTGACCATAAGCTATCAATGTGTATCTCGATTGTGTTGCCATTACTCACCACTATGGCGCCTGCTTGTCATCACCCAGCGTATGGCTGTAGTATGCAACGCTTTTGTTGCGATAGGGCAATAGTACTACCACAAAAAGTATGGTATTCTTCTGTGCTATTGCTTGCATTTCTGATGTGGAGTATGTGTATCGTGATAGGCAATAGTCCGTGTATTGTAGCACAAGTGCGTGTGAGCAATTGGCAGACGTATTCTTCAATGCTGAATATTCGCGCTATAGCACACGACCGTGATGGAACTATCTGGGCAGCCACTTCGGGGGGAGTCTTTGCATACAACGTACGCACGCGAGCAATACGCGAGTTTCGCAATATCAATGCTCTTTTTGGGCTTGATATTACAGCAATTGCCGTGAGCACGACAGATGGGACAGTCTATGCAGGAGGGTTCAACGGAGCGCTGAACATTTACGACGGACGCAATTGGTCTCTCATCCCCGACATTTTCACAGCAAACCTTCCACGCAAGCGCATCAATGCGTTTCTCTTGTACAACAATCTGGTCTTTATTGCTGGAGATTTTGGGCTGACAGTCTTCGACCCGCGTCGCCGTGTTTTTGCTGAGACTGTTCAGCGCTTTGCGTCGTTGCAGCCCGGCACAGCGGTGCGACAGCTGCTTCTTGCTAATAATCGTCTCTGGGCTGCCACCGACAACGGTGTGGTGTCTGCGCCATTAGGGCTACGCACATACGCTAACCCTGATGTATGGACAGTACATCCGTTTCCTTTCGGAGGAAGTAATGCTAGCGCTGTGCTTGCTCTTGCCGAAGTAGGTGGTATGATCTTTGCCGCACAAGACCGCATTCTTTGGGCACTCCGCTCAACGCGCTTCGATACGCTAATAGCGCAGTTCAATGAACCAATTCGTGGTGTAGCAAGTCTTAATAACCAGCTACTCATTGCAACAGAGTTTACTTTGTGGAATAGTGCACGTCAGAGCGTGCACTTTTCCGCTGTACCAATTACTGCACTCTCCTCGGTAGATAGTGCTGGGCAGCAACGCATTGCTGTCAGCACTCGGCAAGGCTTTGCATTCTGGAACGGACGTACACTATCTGAGCCCATTCGGGTAAATTCTCCAGCAGATAATCGCTTCCGGTCAATTACTGTCGATACCAAAGGGCGTGTGTGGTGTGTTTCCGGTTCTGGTGATCCCGCTGCTGTGCCAAACGATGGCACTCCGACAGGCATCTCTATGCTTCAGGACTCCGTGTGGCGCATCTTCACGCGCGAGAATACACCCGGTATGCCATCGAATGCATACTTTCAGATTGATGCGCAGCCAAACGGAACAGTGTGGGCTTCAAGTTATGGTGCAGGTACACTGCTTATTGAACCAGAAGCAAACTTTCGCTGTACAGCACTCAATCCTACTACGACACCTGCTATTGTTCCCTCTGCTGGAGAAGCATTCTCTGTTCTTGGTCAAGTGCGAACAGATATACGCAGCGGAACAGCATGGATACCGAACTTACAAACTGGAGGAAATCAAATTCTCCTTGCACGGACTCCACAAGGTGCGTTGCAAGGGTTTTCGCGCATTGGTCTTGTAGAAAAGCGCTATCTCTTTCTGGCTATCGACCGCTCTGGAACAAAATGGCTTGCTACATGGCGTGGCAATCAAATCCTTGCATTCAACGAGCGCGGAACACTCGATAATCTAAGTGATGATGTTTGGTTTACTGTTCCCACAACTATTATTACCGAGGGGCAAAGTTGTATCGCAGTGGATAATACCGACAGAATCTGGATTGGTACGCCACGCGCGGTATATTCTATCGTTAATCCCAGTATTCTTCTGAACCAGAACACTGCACAAAATCTCATTATTGACAAGCCCCGTAAACTCGCTGATCAGACATACAACGCGATTGCTGTTGATGCCTTAAACTACAAATGGCTCGGTACTAACAATGGTGTGATTGTGTATGATAGTAATCGCGACAGTATTGTTGCTCGTTTCACAGTCGACAATTCACCCTTAGCAAGTAACACTGTGCTCTCGATTGCTATTGATAACAACACAGGGCGCATCTATTTTGGTACAGATAATGGCATGTCGGCTGTTACTACGCTTGCTGTTCGACCAAATACTGATTTTTCGACAATGCGCTGCTATCCTCAGCCATTTATCCCCCGCGAAGATAAGGAACTTGTTATCGACGGACTTGTTGAAGGCACACAGGTCAAAATTACAACGATTGATGGTCTTCTGGTGCGTTCGTTCCCCATCGGGAACTCTCGAACAATTGTCTGGGATGGACTGAACGAAGCAGGGCAACCTGTGCAAAGTGGCGTGTACCTCATTTCTGCATATTCCGACGTCATCGGTACAAACGCTGTTATTAAAGCAATGGTTATCCAGCGCTAGTGCACTATCCCACACTTTTCTGGGCTTTATTCCGTATGGACGCTGTAGAATTTTGGACTACGTGTTCCCTGAATGGGATTATCCTTGATCGCAAGCAAATGGAAATTATTGAGCGTTTTCACAACGAGCTTCTGGTATGGAATCAACGCATCAATCTCATTTCGCGTCAAGATATACACAACATCTATGAGCGCCATATTCTGCACTCGCTTAGTGCACTGAAGTACGTCCAGATTACTCCCAAAGCCCGCTGTTTGGATGTTGGTACAGGAGGTGGTTTTCCGGGAATACCACTGAAAATTGCTCTTCCTGATACTTCAATGCTTCTTGTAGATTCAAGAGCAAAGAAATCGAAGATTGCAGGAATGCTAGCGCAACACACAGGTTTACGCAATATCCACGCAAAAACCATACGCGCCGAAGCCCTTGCTGATTGCCCAGAATTTCGCGCAGCATTCGATATTATCACAGCTCGCGCTGTTGCTCCTCTCGTACAGCTTGTTGCATGGGTAAAAACGCTTATCAAGCCTCAAAGCGGACAAATGATTTTCTATAAAGGAGGCAATGTACAACACGAAATTAGCGAGGCACAGCGCATTGTTCCTTCGCTTCTAGTCGAAGAGCATAGCATTGATCTGATTGGCTCGCCGTGGTTTAAGGAACAAGAAAAAAAAATACTGGTATGCCGACTAGCATCGTAGGATACAAGAAAATTTTGCATATTTGCGTGTCTGTTCGTTGATACATCAACAATTGTGCATTCGAGCATATATTCTGCTATAGCCTTGTGCCTTTCATACCGCATATAACTCCGACACGCATATAATTCACCCTTGTATCATCACACTTTTTACTTGTTAGTACGACATGATAGCGCTACAGCTCACGGAAACACACGAAATGATTCGCTCAACTGCGCGCGAATTTGCCCACAACGTTATCGCTCCTTCTGCCGTTGAACGCGACCAAACAGGAGAGTTTCCACACGACATTGTTCAGCAGCTTGGAGAACTCGGATTTATGGGTATGATGGTTGCAGAAGAATGGGGCGGAAGCGGGCTTGACACAGTTAGCTATGTTATTGCTATGGAAGAGATTTCCAAAGTGGATGCTAGTGTCGGTGTGATTATGTCGGTCAATAATTCTCTTGTCTGTTGGGCACTGGAAACATTTGGAACATCTGAACAAAAAGAGCGATTTCTGCGCCCGTTAGCTAAAGGTGAAAAGCTTGGGGCATTTTGCTTAAGCGAACCCGGCGCTGGCTCAGATGCCACACAGCAGTCAACGGTTGCTGTTCAGCAAAATGGCTCATGGGTTATCAATGGTACGAAGAACTGGATTACTAATGGCACAACAGCAAATATCTACCTTGTGTTTGCGCAAACTGACCGCGAAAAGCGTCATAAAGGCATTACATGCTTTATTGTTGAGGAAGGGATGGAAGGCTTTGAACGAGGGAAAAAGGAAGATAAGATGGGTATTCGTTCCAGCGATACCTGCTCTTTAAGCTTTACGAATGTGCGCGTACCGCATTCCACGCATGTGCTAGGCGAGGTAGGGCGAGGGTTCAACATTGCTATGGAAGTGCTCAACGGTGGTCGGATTGGCATAGCAGCACAAGCACTTGGTATTGCGCAAGGTGCGTTTGAAGCTGCTCTCAAATACGCGAAAGAGCGAAAAGCATTCGACCGCCCCATCGCCGACTTACAAGCAATCCAGTTTAAGCTTGCAGAGATGTCTGTGAAGATCGAAGCGGCTCGACTCTTGACATTGAAAGCAGCAACACTGAAAGACCAGCATCAGAACATTATCAAAGCTGCTGCTGAAGCAAAACTGTTCGCGTCGAAAACTGCTGTCGAAGTAGCACTCGATGCCATTCAAATTCATGGTGGATATGGCTATGTCCGTGAGTATCTTGTGGAACGCTTCCTGCGCGATGCAAAAATTACCGAAATCTACGAAGGTACAAGCGAAATCCAGCATATTGTTATTGCTCGAGAAGTGCTTAAAGCCTAGTTTCTTGCGATGCTACACAGCTTCTTCCTATCTTATTATCTTATCAAGCCCTACCTTGTAGGGCTTTGGTTTTTATGTATCAACCGTTGAGAAAAACACCGTTGAGAACTCAACGCATTTGCGTATATTGCATGTCTGAATCGTTCTTGTTGCGTTCTGTGTTGCACTTTGGATAAGAATACTATGGTTGAGCTGCCTATCCGACTCGATGACAAGCCCCACGAAGCACTAATGAGCGTGTGGTGGACATCGCTCATGCTCAAAAAAATTTCTGCTAAGATTTTTCAACCCGAGCTCGCCTCCGAAGCGCAATTCAACGTTCTTGTGCTTCTGAAAGAAGCACACAAACCTATGACACAAAATGACCTTAGCCGTAAGCTGCTCGTTGATAAATCGAATATTACAGGATTGCTCGATCGCTTAGAAAAGCAAGGACTTCTTGTTCGTACGAGTGTGAAAGGAGACCGGCGCAGCTACCATATTGAGCTTACTCGTGAAGGGCGACGCATAGTGAATAAGCTTGATAAGCGCTACACTAATGCTGTGCAGTCTGTGATGAGCGAGCTTTCGCCCACAGAACACGAGACCCTGATTCTTCTAACAAAAAAGATTCGCATCGGTATTCTGAAGCAACTGGAAGAGTAACGCTACTGCACTATCTCGTTTCTTCCCGCTATGCCCACTCAAATATGCTCCGTAGCTGCTCAATGGTGTATCCCGCGCCGAGTGCAGCGATAAGCTTGATACGGGCTTTCTGTCCCGACAAATAGTCGGCGAAAATGACCCCTGCCTCATACAATTGCTTTCCAGCGCCTTCGTATGCGTATAAATGCTCAACGCGCCCGATAGGGCATCGGGATGTAAGTACTACTGGTATGCCTCGTTCTAGTGCCCGCAGAATTTGATGATATACAGGCGGCGGGACGTTCCCTACCCCCATGCCTTCCACGACAATGCCTTCGGGTTGATGCATGCTATGGTCTAATATGAGGCGCATCAGTTCTGCCTCTGATGAAGCGTAGCACTTTATAATCGGAACGAATCGTGGTAACTCTTTCACAAGAAAGTAATCTCGGCGTACTGGCTGGCGGTACAGCATAACAGAGCCGTTGACAATGCGTCCGAGCGGTCCGAAGTTGGTACTTTCAAATGTATTCAGGTTACTGGTATCCATTTTGGATACTTCTGAAGCTGCCTGTATTGTATCAGCTAAGCATACCATGACACCCATACCGCGAGCTTTAGGGTGCAGCACAAGCAAAATAGCATCGCGTAAGTTACGTGGTCCGTCCCAGTCAGGCTCCGACGAATTGCGCATTGAGCCTACAACAACAATTGGCTTTGGCGTATTGACCGTACAATCCAGAAAGTATGCTGTTTCTTCAAGCGTATCGGTGCCATGCGTTACAACAATACCGTGAATAGAAGGCTGTTCTGCAAGCTCCTGCACGCACCGAGACAACTCCACCATACGTTCTGGGTTCATGTGTGGACCCGGATACCGACCAAATTCAATGCACTCGAGATTACACATTGTATGAATTGAAGGGGAACGCGATAGAATCTCATCTGCAGAAAGGGCAGGAACAATGCCACCAAAGGTATTGTCGAGCTTCATGGATATTGTTCCGCCCGTAAACACTAGAGCAACGCGAGGCTTAACAGAAGAAGACATAACAGTGTGTTCCTTCCTACGATGAGCAAGTATTCTATAGTCGTAACGCTACAATCTATGGCGATACAGAAAAAACTCTTGACAATTCGCTGTAATTCGTCTATCTTTAGCGCGCCAATTTGTTTTATACTCTTTATTCACCCACATGTTGGAGGTAATAGTATGCGTAAATTTGCGTATCTTCTTGCACTCTTGCTGACGCTGAGCATTGCAGCTCCTGCGTACACATTTGCTCAAGATGCTCCTAAGAAAGAGGAAAAGAAAGAAGAGCAGAAAAAAGAAACCAAGAAAAAGAAGAGCAAGAAGTCAGAAGAAAAATCTGAAGAGAAAAAGCAGTAAGTTGCTTCAGACTGAGTTCCCCAAGGCTGCACTGATACTCCGTGCAGCCTATTTTTATTATGCTGCCCTTCGAGCTAGAAGCTTTTGAAAGTTCAGGAATACTTGGGAAACTAGCGTAGAAGTTGGGTTTCAAGGACATATTCATCATCTGCTGCATACGGCAAGGGATCGGCGTTGATATAGCGGGGATACCCATACACAGAATCGTATCGCACATCAATCTTAGCATCGGGCAGCCGCTGTACACTGCGAATTGTAGCAAACATATCCTCGACGCTTGACCCAAAATCTGGTGAAAGACTGTCGCCACGCGCATCACGCACACCGACAACAATTCCATTGCGCACATGTACCGTAAGTGGGTATTGTAGCCGCACACAGAAGCAAAAACGCCGCTGTAACAGCGTATAACTTCCTATAGCGTGTGCTTTCCATCGCTCTTCTGCAGCTTCTACTGTAGAAAAGTATTGAGGTGTTCTGATGCCCTCGATATGCTGTTGGCAGGAAAGCAGCAGAGCGGTGCACGCATTACTTATCAACAATGCTGCATTAATACTCCATAGAGATAAAGTTTTCATATGGCTGATTCTCCTAAGGATGTCGTTTCTTTTGGTGAGGTGTGCGTCATATGATGCTCCTGCGTATAGGAAGCATTCTTGCGAGCTTTTCTTGGTTTGTTCTTTTTTTTGCGATGTGTAGCTGAATTAGCAGCATGCTGTTTTTTTGGTGCTTTAGCTATGGGTTGTTGGGGATGTATATCTTTCGCGCGCCGGACTGGCTCTTCTTTACGCCGACTAGTAGGAGAAGGCGTAGCAAAAGCTCCTTGCTGCGACGTTTGCAGACCTTCAAAACAGAAGACGAACTCACCTTTGAAACGAGAAACG
>JANWZB010000080.1 GCA_025055035.1 Candidatus Kapaibacterium sp. | reverse complement strand
ATTGAGCATCGTCATCCGCAGACTCTTCTACCGGATGGGAAACTCTGGATAGGAACACAAGAGGGTTTAGATATATTTGACCCAGGTATAGGGCGTGTCCTGCACACTGAGCGTCATGACCCGAGCAATCCACAATCGCTCGCAGCAAATGCAATCCGAGCACTGCTCTATAGTTCCGATGGAATGCTCTATGTAGGTACAATCGGTGGAGGCTTAAACATCTTTCATCCTCCATCGAAAACATGGAAGCGCTTTGTGCCAGATAATACTCGTTCATACTCTATTAGTGGCAATCAAGTGCGTACCTTATGCGAAGACCCTATAACGAAAAAGATATGGGTTGGATTGGGGATTGGGGGTGGATTAAACCTCTTCGATCCTCGTACAGAACGCTTCGAGCACTTTCGTCATATTCCGTCTGTTCCTCATACTCTAAGCAACGGCAGCGTTCGCTCACTATTTGTCGATAGTACAGGAACACTATGGGTTGGAACAATGAATGGGTTAAACAAATTTGACAGGACAACGCAAACTTTTACTGTCTTCGACGAGCGTACCGGGCTGCCCAACAGCGTTATTTACGGAATTCTCGAAGACAGTCGCGGCTGGTTATGGCTAAGTACGAACAAAGGTCTGCTCCATTTTAACCCTTCTACCCGGATATACCATCACTACGAAGAACGCGATGGACTACAATCTAACGAGTTCAATGGGGCTGCATTGTGTAAAGGTGCCGATGGTATACTGTATTTTGGCGGGGTTGAAGGATACACAGCCTTTCACCCTGATAGCATCCGACGCTCTACTACTATGCCTCTGATACAGATTAGTCAGCTGCTTGTTCTAGGACAGTCTATTAATCTTGACTCAGCGCTCTCTAGCGATGGGACGTTACAGCTCGACTATCGTCAAAACTTCTTTTCCATCGAGTTTGCAGCTCTTGACTACAGCGACCCAGTGTACAACCGCTATAGCTACAAGCTTGAAGGTCTAGAGCAAGCGTGGGTGAACAGTGGCTCGCGGCGCATTGCTATATACACAGCAGTCCCGCCCGGAACATACACGTTTCGAGCACGCGGCACGAATAGTGACGGAATTTGGAGTAACCATGAGTTACAGCTTACAATCATCATAGCACCACCCTTTTGGCAGACATGGTGGTTTTATGCTGCTATTCTCTGCATACTCAGTATCGCAGTATGGCGCGTTTATGTATGGCGCATAGCATCTATCGAGAGGGAAAACCGCATTCTAGAAGCAATGGTTGCCGAACGCACAGAAGCACTCCGTGAAGCAAACGAAGAACTTATGGCTATGAACCAAACACTTCATCAGCAGAATGAGCAGCTTGCTCTCTTGAATGAAGAAAAAAACGAGTTTTTGGGTATCGCAGCACACGACCTAAAAAACCCGCTCGGTGCGATTATGAACTACGTATATATGCTGCAAGACGACACCTCTCCTATTGACCCAGAAGTACGAGCAACGTTTTTACACAACATCTTGAGTTCGGCGGAGCAAATGTTTGCGCTTGTGAGCAACCTTCTTGATATCAACGCTATCGAGCGTGGCGGGTTGAGCCTTGAGCTTATAGCGGTGGATGTTGCTATGATTCTTGCTCAGGTGATTGAGCGTTACCAAGCGCGTGCTGAGACAAAGAACATTCAGCTTGTGTACGACTCATCCTACAAACTCTACGCTCGCGCCGACGAGCAATACCTTATGCAAGTTTTTGATAACATTGTTAGCAACGCTATCAAGTACTTACCACCTAATAAGCGTGTTATGATTCGCTGCTTTCAACGTGCCCAGAATGTACGCGTAGAGGTTCGTGATGAGGGTCCTGGTCTCAGCTCAGAGGATATGAACAAGCTTTTTGGGAAATTTGCTCGACTGTCGGCTCGTCCCACAGGAGGAGAACATAGCACAGGTCTTGGCCTGTCGATTGTCAAGAGGCTTGTTGAGGCGATGGATGGTCGTGTGTGGTGCGAATCCAAACTTGGGCATGGAGCGACGTTTATCGTTGAACTGAGAGCAAGTGATGTGTATTACAACATCAGATCTGACGCAGCAACGGGACAACTGTAAAAGTAAACAGCAGATACGCCCTAACACAACTCCAATCTCATGATATTTGTTGCTGCGAAATATCAGAGCTTGCATCTGCTCCCAACACAACGTTGCCTGAAGCAATTTTCTCTACAGCGTCCTTTGCAGCATCTTGTTCTGCATCCTTCTTACTACGCCCGCTTCCCCTGCCAACAACTACCCCATTGATGAGCACCTCTATAGCAAAGTTCTTACGGTGGTCTGGACCATCGGCGCTTACAACAACGTACTGCGGCGTGCCCGCACCAATAGCTTGAGCATGCTCAAGAAGAATGCTCTTAAAATTTGTATCGCGCATCAGTGAAGCTTCGTTCATAACATGCAGGAGTACGGAGCGGATAATAAACTCTTTGGCTGTTTCTGCGCCCGAATCAAGGTAAATAGCGGCAATAATAGCTTCGAGAGCATCAGCAAGTATCGAGTCATTACCCTGCTGCAAGGAATTGCGTGCACTGAGGCTTACCATGATAAATTCATCAAGGCAGAGCTTTCGTGCACAGTAGGCAAGAGATTTTTTATTCACAAGCCACGAGCGCATCTTGGTGAGCTCACCTTCTTGCACATCGGACCGCAAGTAAAACAGGTACTCCGCTATGACTGCACTCAGTATAGCATCACCAAAAAATTCTAAGCGCTCATTTGAGAAAATGTGGGGGTTCTGAAGCACTTGTAAATATGAGCGGTGCGTTAGTGCTTGCTCAAAGTATGGAACACTGACAATTGGTACATTGAGAGCTCTCTCCAGACTACGCACCTTTTCTGGTGTGAGAAATCCCACTGGGGGAAACATTGAATCGTCGAGAATGCTCGAGCGCAAGAATTTACTTGGCAGTGCAGCCAGCTTGACAATTTTACTATGTAATTGCTGAATAAAGCTGTTCAGCGATAGATTCACATTCAGGCTGAGATTCATACTGGTGCGCTATGGAGTAGTTGGCAATAGCACTTCCTACGAGCAGCACTTACCCTACCGTAGGTTTTGTAAAGCATAGAGAGACGTTGTGCCCTCCAAATCCGAATGTATTACTGATTGCTGCATCAATATTCCGCTGCACAGGTATGTTTGGGACATAAAATAAATCGCAGTCTGGATCAGGAACTTCGTAGTTAATTGTGGGAGGGAGTATGCCATGATATAGGGCAAGAACAGTTGCAGCTGCTTCCACTGCTCCCGCTGCTCCTAACAAATGCCCTGTCATAGATTTTGTCGAACTCACTGCAAGCTTGTATGCATGCTCACCGAAAACGGTCTTAATAGCTGCAGTCTCTGTTTTATCGTTGAGAGGTGTTGACGTCCCGTGCGCATTGATATACCCAATATCTTTGGGCTGAAGCCGAGCATCATGCAAGGCGAGTCTCATAGAGCGCACCGCACCTTCTCCGCCTTCGGCTGGTTGTGTAATATGATAGGCATCGTCAGTCAAGCCAAAGCCTGCGGCGACTGCATATATTCTTGCTCCACGCCGCTGAGCATGGTCAAGAGTTTCTAAGACAAGCACCGCGCCACCTTCGCCCATCACAAACCCACTACGCTCTTTGTCGAACGGGCGACTTGCTTTTTCTGGTGCATCGTTTCGCGTTGAGAGAGCACGCATTGCAGCAAATCCGCCGATACCCATTGGCGTAATCACAGCCTCACTTCCCCCTGCAAGGATAACATCAGCGTCCCCGCGTTGTAACAGCATCATTGCGTCGGCAATACAGTGCGACGACGTCGCACACGCCGACACCGTGCCATAATTCGGTCCTTTGAATCCATAGCGGATGGCAATATATCCTGCAGCAATATTCGCAATCAGCATTGGCACAAAAAACGGCGAGATGCGGTCTGGATTTCCACCTCGTTTGTATAATTCCTCCTGCTGCTTGTGGTATGTCCACATACCACCAATTCCTGAGCCGAATACTACACCAACGCGTTCATTATTGAGTCGGGTCCGAGCATTTATATCAAGTCCAGCATCGAGTAATGCCATCTCCGCAGCGGCAATAGCATAGTGCGTGAAGGGATCCATGCGCTGTGCCTCTTTGCGCGAGACAAATTGCTGGACGTCGAAGTTTTTTACTTCGCAAGCAAAATGCGTATCGTAGCATGTCGCATCAAAGCGAGTGATTGGTCCGGCACCGCTTTTCCCTAGCATCATAGCTTGCCAAAACTCGTCTTTGCTGTTACCAATAGGGCTAACAACTCCAATACCTGTAACGACAATTGTAGGGAATGAATAGCGCGACATAGCAAGCTACTGGCATTACATAAATAGAACCGGATACGCTAAACAGCACACTTTCTTCAGCACAACGAGGATGTAGCTGAAAAAAACTTTCCACATCGGCTGGACTACTATTCTGTGGAACGTACTCCCCGATGTGGAAAGAAACACGAGCAGAGAATTGAGAGAAGCGTTATTGCACTTTAGTTTCGAGATATTGTATTGCGTCGCCGACTGTTTGAATCTTTTCCGCGTCGCTGTCTTCAATCGTAATGTTAAACTCTTTTTCAAATTCCATAATGAGTTCAACAGTGTCCAGAGAATCAGCGCCCAAATCATTCGTAAAGGACGCGTCGTTTGTAATTTGGGCTTCTTCAACCCCTAGCTTATCGACGATAATTTTCTTTACACGTTCTGCAATAGACGACATAGTACACCAAACAAAGAGTGAACAAATAGGGATTACAAAAGTTTTTGTGAGTATCAAGCGAAATAGGTATTGCCATTTGAAGATACACGAGCATCAGTACTCAGGCAGGTATGGCTACGATGCTAGCCCTCCATCGACAAGTATTGTCTGCGCAGTGATATAGGAGGCATCGTCTGAAGCAAGAAAACTTACAACTGATGCAATTTCTGATGGCTGCGCAGTTCTGCCTAGCGGTATGCTACGCTGTAGTGCTTGTTTTTGTTCTTCACTAATTTTTGCTGTCATGTCAGTATCAATGTATCCCGGAGCCACGCAATTTACTAAAATATTTCGAGATGCCAACTCCTTTGCGAGAGATTTTGTCAGACCGATAATACCTGCCTTTGAAGCAGCGTAATTTACTTGCCCTGCATTACCTGTGATACCGACAATCGAGCCGATATTGATAATTCTACCAGAACGCTGACTCATCATCGGTTTACACACAGCCTTGCTCATCAGGAATACCCCTTTAAGATTCGTGTCTATAACAGCATCCCAATCAGCCTCGCTCATACGCAACACGAGAGTGTCTTTGGTGATACCGGCATTATTGACTAGAATGTCAATGCGCTTTGTAGTGTTTGCTGGATGGTCTAGAACAGCCTGCACTAGCTGTGCTACAGCGTGTGCCTGTGCAACATCTGCCTGTATAGCAATTCCTCCAGTTTCATCGGCAACAGTACGCGCTTTATCGGGACTAGAATGAAAGGTGAAAAAGACAGTAGCGCCGTCAGCAACAAGCCGCTGAACAATTGCTGCACCAATACCGCGCGAGCCCCCTGTTACTAGAGCAATCTTGCCAGAAAGTTTTGTCATATTTTGTTGTGAAGTTAATTCTTAGTTCCCTACAGAAAAATCATTGTTCCTTGGATGCCTTCCAGTCGTTCATTTCCTCTTCGATGAAAAATATCAGCAGGTCTCGATACATTTTTTCAATCACCTCAGGGTCTAGCCCTTCTTCGGCAGCCCACGCACGGCGTTGCTCGAGGAGGTTACGCACACGCTCCACAGCACGAACGCTGGCTTCACTTGTTTTAAAGCGTGATGCAGCTCGAGCATATCGCAAGCGCTCTCCCAGCAGCGCAACGATTTGACGATCGCGACGGTCAATCTCGGCGCGAATATCAGTAATGCTTTCACATTCCTCGGGAGTTTTCATGATATACTTAAAAGAGAAGCTAAGCATTGACACTATGCACTCTATTTCGCTCCGCGTCTCGCACCTTACTTACTTTTTTGAAGAACTAGTCTCCACGCAGAGGAGGTTGGGCAGTATCATAACGAAATTGCTGGAGATACTGCCCAACTCCCTGACACACATTCCTTGCACTCTCTACTCAATTAGGCTACACCTGCGAACGCTCAAGAATCCAGTTCGAGACAGCTGGAGCAACATACTTCTGCGATGTTCCGCTCATAAATACGCCAACGTGCCCACCCGGGAATTCGACAATATGCTTATCCTTTGATGGTATCTTGTCATATACCGGTTTTGCGCACTCTGGTGGTACAAGATGATCGTGAGCAGCGTATATAGAGAGCACAGGCATAGTGATATTGTTGAGATTGACATGACGACCATTGATGGTGAGCTTATTTTCCGAAAGCTCATTGCCTTGGAAGACTCGCTTTGTGTACTCGCGATATGCTTCACCAGGCTGACCGGGACTATCGAAAAGCCAGCGCTCCATACGCAGGAAGTTTGCAACTTTCTGCTTATTATCCATCATATTGATAAATGCGTGGAACTTCTGCAAGCGCTGCATCGGCTTCACCATTAGAAAGCCAGCATTCATTGCCTCACCAGAAATTGTTCCCATTGCGTCTGCAATTGGGTCTGGGTCGAGGTATTTCCCCCACTTGAAAAATAAGTTTTGTGGCAAGTGAAATTCGAAGGGCATCACTACTGTTATCAAATTACGAATCTTTTCTGGAAACAGTGCTGAATAAATAAGTGCAGCTGTCCCGCCTTGGCAAATACCTAGCAGGTTAATTTTATCTTGCCCAGAAACTTTTCGAATGTAATCTACACAGGTATCCAGATAATCAACATAGTCGCCAACTTCACGGTAGCGATCTGCTCGTGTTGGATAGCCCCAATCGATCGTATAGATATCTAAGCCCGCCTCCATCATCTTGCGTACAAAGCTTTTATCTTCCTGTAAGTCTAGAATGTATTCTTTGTTTACAACTGCAAAATTCAGTAGCAGCGGCACTTTACAGGTTACATTCGGGTTTGGGTAATGATAGAGCTTAATCTTGCCGCCGTCAACGTCGAGCACCTTCTCGCGCGGCGTTACGCCGACAGCAATGTCATCATCGCTTATTTCTTTGAGCACTTGCAAGCCACGAACTATTTTGTTGCTCATTTCTGTCATGTCTTTCATAAACTGTGCAGGATCAAGAAAGGGAATATAGCGCTTTTCAACGCCCGACCCTGCTACACCATTTTGTGTTGCTGCCTCTGCCATAAACACACTCTGTGTAAGTTTGGTGTGAAGAAAATATGGTGAATTACACTGTTGTTAAAGGCACGACTGATACTTTTACCACTATGTACGAACGTTTTGCCTAGTTTAACACGTTTGCATGCAGGCGCTAAATATAAAAAAAACCTGACAATTTGCAGCAAATTGTCAGGATATGTTTTACACATTGAATTCAGCAGCACGCCTCATGCGCTAGTTCTTCGCCGTTACCTTTTTCGAGGATGGCTTCTTTGATGTCTTTGCCGTCGATGCTGTCCCGTTCTCATCTTTTGCTGCTGTTTTTTTCGATGATGCAGCTGTCGAACCACTCAATGCTTCAATCCGCTCTTCTTGTTCTGCAAGCTTGCGCTCCAAGCGACGTACTTGCGTCTTGAGAAAGTGAATTGATTGATACGCTTCGTCAAGTTCAGAACGCGTTGCTATTGGTAGTTCGCTCAGCATCAACTCAATAAATCTATCTGTATGCTCCTTCACACGAGCACCGGATACAGCAAGTTCTCCTTGAAGCTTTGCGTACTCTTCTTTGTTGAAAAGTGTATCAAAGGCTTTTTCGCTAGCACCAATGAAAATCTGGAAGAATTCATCAAATGTGCGAGGTGCTTTCCCTTCTTTTGCCTGCAGAAGGATATAGCCTGTCATATTTGCAATAGCATCTTTTCCTACACCAAAAATCATCTGCTGCATTTTGCTATACTGTGCAGCAAATAACACATACGCTTTGAGCATTTCTTGGAGCAATTCGATAGCTACACGATCACGACCGAAGAATATCATATTCGTGATTGGATTGACAGGCTTCTGAATGCTATCAATCATATCAACATAGATTTTCGCAGCTTCATCGACATTTCCTTGCGTGAACGCAGTAAGCGCTTTTGCAGACATTTGCGTTAGCTCGCCAACATTCGTCCCAGCAATTTGACCAACATTGCCTAGATACGAAGCAAGCATATTGACTTGGTCAGTAAATTGCTTCATCGTTTCTTCGGTCGGAAAATTAAATGCTTGTGCAATAATTTTGTTGTACTCTTCTACGTTGAGATACTTTTGCAGCATTTCTGCTGTTATCCCTGTATTTTCTGTCATCTTCACAAGCGGCGCAAGCATTTCAGACAGTTTAAAGTACGTCTGCGCCATTGTTGTTAGGTTATTGACTGCTCCAACAACTACACTACCATTGCTTACCATATCTGCCATCGCTGCGGGCACTCGCCCCATAGCACCCATCCACGAACTGTAAAGCTTTTTCCACGTATCATACAGCGATGCCACGTTTCCTACCATCTGCGTTACATTTCCCAAACCCTGCATATTTGCTAGGAAATTGAAGGGAAAATTTTTAGATGATTGCGCATCATCGCTGATACTACCAACATTTGCGAATCCTGTAAACGAGCTTCCTGTGTTACTAAGCGTCGTTACTACTGTACCAGCAAGGTCACCGAGCATTGTTGTAATACTGTTTGTCAGATTTGCAGGGAGAACTTCCCCTGCAGCGTCAGCAGCTTTCTTTACAACCTCGAGCTGCATGTTGAGAAGGTCGGTTAGAATGTTACCAGTGAAGCTAGCCATAGCAACTCTCCAAAAAAAATGTGAGTAAGTTATTGATACATTTCTGCCTACAAATCTACGAAACCCTTGTGCGAATTAGGCATAAAAAAGTATTGATGACTTTTTTTTCATTATAAATTCAGAAAGTTGACATATCAACAATTGATATTTTTACCGTTTACATCAATACTATCACAACACACTACTTTCAGAATCGTACAACCACATTCATAAATTATTACGTTTGACTATACTGACCATACTAGGGTTTCGATATCTCTGGGGTGCTACGATAAGCTTTCAAAAATATTTAGATAGCTCTCATAGCGTTCATAGTCTATAAGACCCTGTTCGAGTGCAGATTTAACAGCACAACCAGGCTCATGAGTATGTGTACAGGGAGCAAATCGGCACTGCAGGCGGAAATCGTCAAAGTCATGAAAATAGTATGAAAGCTCTTCCTTACTTATACCCCAGATACCAAACTCTCGGATTCCCGGTGTATCAATGATATAACTATTGTTTGGCAAACGGAATACTTTACTAAACGTTGTTGTATGTAAACCTTTGTGTGTTTTGGCACTTACTGCAGCCACCGTCTGAACGTCTTCGCCAACTAGAACATTGACCAGCGTTGATTTCCCAACTCCGGAAGGACCTGAAAACACTGTCTTTTTCCCGATAAGTGCTGTATTCAGTTCTTCGATACCTCTACGTTGTCGCACACTCATAACAAACGTTGTTATTCCAAGTACTTTCTCGTAAAGGCTAATATCTTCGCGTACGAATGCCTCGTCTAGCAGGTCTATCTTATTGATACAGAGCAGCGGAGTAACATCACCCAGCTCAGCTGCAATAAGGTATCGGTCGATAAGACGACGATTATATAATGGTTCTGCAGCAGACATCAGCACTACAACTTGGTCGATATTACTCACAATAACTTGCTCAATGCCATCCCTACCGGCAGACTCACGAGCAAGCTTTGTACGGCGCTTTTCAACCTTGACTATCACAGCTGGTGGTAGCGCAAGATTTCCAGAGATTGGCTCTGCACGGCACAAAACATAATCACCTACAGCAACTAGCGTTGACGCAGGATTCTCTGTTACGACGCTTCTAGACACAACGCAATCGTAGCAAGGATGTGCATGCTCATATTCTGCATCATGTTCTTCTTGCACAGTCTTTATGCGCTCAACAATAAACGAGCGCCCCGTTGCGTCAATGACCCAACCTTCAAAGGTGTTGTCTGTGGGCAAAGAGACTTTATGTTGAATATTTCTCAAGCGAGGGTTCATGGGCACAGCATGGCGCGGAACAGCGTCTTCTTCATTGTCCCAATGCTTTTTCTTTGCATACTGCTGACGCTCAGAGCTTTCTTTTGACCACGTCTTTGCTGTCCGTCGAGATTTTGACAGTGTTTCTCCGTGAGACCTGTACTTTTTTGTCATATTCCATCTCTATTCCATATGTTGACAGCTTGTTGTACTGTAAGAGCAAAGATTGTGAGAGCTTGTAAAGTGCTTAGCGCTCAGCACGACAGAATAGTTCTTGGCAGAAGAGAAAAAATTTGTTAAGTTTATCGCAGTTGAACAACAAAACTAGACAAATTTCTTGAAATCACTCTGGACACTGAATCGTGTACATGAGCACCTCCACCTCCGCATAACAACCATAGAAGGCGAAACGCTCCCCTCACCCATTGCAAAGATACTTATTTCGCGCGGGCTGACAGATCCAAGCGAAATAGATCTCTTCTTCAAACCAACGCTAGAAAGCTTACACTCTCCATTCCTGATGAATGGCATGGATAAAGCTGTACAGCGCATAGAAGATGCTATCCTACACAATGAGCGTATCCGTATCTATGGTGATTATGACGTAGATGGAACTGTTTCAACAGCAATGCTCATCCGCTACCTGCGCCATATTGGGGCGCAGGCCGATTACTACATTCCTCAGCGATTTACTGAGTTCTATGGCCTTTCTTGTGAGACCGTCGACGACTGCCTGCGTGATAATATCTCACTTCTTATTACTGTAGACACTGGCACAACTGCCACTGAAGCTATCGCGTACGCGCAAAACACAGGAATCGACGTTATTGTCTGCGACCATCACGAACCCACCGATACTCTGCCCCCTGCATACGCACTTCTCAACCCTATTATGCCCGACTCCACCTATCCTTTCAAGAACCTTTGTGCATGTGGTGTTACATTCAAACTCCTACAAGCGCTGTGTGCACATCACAACGAGCCTCATGCAGCATATGACTATCTAGACCTTGTTGCAATTGCAACAGCTGCCGACATGGTGCCGCTCATTGGAGAGAACCGTACGCTTGTGCACTTTGGTCTCGAGCGCATGAATCAACAGCCTCTGCCGGGCATCAGAGGGCTTATGGAGTGTACCAACATCACTCTGGGTACTATTACAAGCTCTACGCTTGTTTACAACTTAGCGCCTCTTATCAACGCTGCTGGACGCATGGGCGATGCAGAACGCGCCGTTGAATTGATGCTCACAGAAGACCCCCTGCAAGCATTCCGTTTTGCACAAGACCTCGAAAGCAAAAACTATCAACGCCGCGTTATCGATGACAAAACCTTTAGTGAAGCACAAGTCATGGCAGAGGAAATGATTACTAAACAACATCGTCGCTCGCTGGTGCTCTATCACCCTGACTGGCATGTTGGAGTCATCAACATTGTTGCTTCGCGCTTGGCAGAAAAGTACCACTTGCCTACCATCATGCTGACAAGCATCGATCATGTAGCCAAAGGTTCGGCACGTAGCATTAAAAACTTTGACATTCATGCAGCTCTCAAACAGTGTCGTCAGTATTTACGTCAGTTCGGTGGGCACAAGTACGCTGCCGGATTATCGCTTGATGAACAGAATATTGCTGCTCTGCGTGACGCTTTCGACCATATTGTCCGCTCAACCCTCTCCAACGACATGCTTATACCCGAAACTCCGATTGACACCGAGATAACATTTGAGGATATTTCGCCAGAGTTTCTTACATTTCTTAGGCTCTTTGCACCCTTTGGATATGGTAACCCTAAACCTGCCTTTCTCACGCGACATGTCTTACCCGTCGGGCGTGCAAGTATTGTTGGGAAAAATCATCTTCGCATGAGAGTTCGTCAAAATAATCTCGTTTTCGATGCTATCGGATTTGCTCTAGGGAATAAGCTTGACTTATGCAACAGCGGTGAGACCCTTTCGCTTGTATACACCATTGAAGAAATACGCCATAACCAACGCACAAGCGTACAGCTCTACCTCAAAGACATTGCTCTTACACGCGAGCAACCCCTTAAAGTTCAACCCCTCCATACCGATACTACTATAACAGCACCGCTACTGGATTCTACGAGCAATTCTAATGGTTATTCCCCTTCCATCAGTACTGCGGCTACATCATGGAAAACCCCAACGGCATAATGCGGCTTTTCTTATGTATCCAGAGATAGATTATCATGCTTGCTATACCCTTGTATCAGATATTACGACCAAGAAGAGTAGTGTACACCACTATTCTTGTATGCTTCTACTATGGGATAAGCCAGATACTCTCACCAATCTCATTACTTGCTCAAGTCAATAGGATTCTGACAACGCCGACATCTCCCCCGCCAGTGCAGAACTCGCCACCAGCTTCGTCGCAGCTTTTCTTTATGGATGCATTGTTTTTCAAAGACGAAACCAATGATTCCCTGCGGCGTGTTGATATTTTCACTCTTGTACCGTATCAATCCTTGCAATTCCTGAAGCGAGATACAGTATTTATCGCTGATTACATCGCTACGCTGACACTAAAAGATCAGAATGGGAAAACCGTCCAAACCATCCGCAAAGAGCGTCCTATCAAAGAAGAGCGCATAGAGGTAACGCTCGGAGCAACTGGAGCATATGACTACCTCCAAACAACTTTTCGCGTACCTCCGGGAACTTATACTGCCTACGCTGAAATTACCGACGTTCTCAGCAAGCGCAGCATGATTCTGCAAAGCTCGTTCAAAGCTCTTACATCAAGCGGTGTTCAATTTGCCTTGAGTAGCGTTATGTATGTAAGTAGCATACAGCAGCACGGTAATCGCTACACCATCACGCCATACCTTTCGGAAGACATTTCAGCACTAACACAAGATGGTCTATACGTATTTTTCGAAACGTACAACTCTTTTGGACCTGAACTCGACTCACTCGATTTCGCCTATGAAATCATCGACAGTACAGGCAAACAGATATTTCTGAGCAAGCGCCAGCGGCGTTATGTTGCAGCTCCGCGAGAACAACAGATTCTTTCTATCACATTGCCGCCACAGCTACCTATTGGCTCATATAACATGCGCATTCTTGCGCTACGCCTCGATACAACAAGCACAGTAAGTGAACGTGACATTCTTGCTGCATCGACGCGAACAATGCGCTTACAATGGAAAGGATTAGGTTTACTTGCCATGCTTAAAGGCGACGACCTTATGCGTGCAATTCGCCAAATGCGCTATGTCGCCACCCCACAAGAAATTTCCTTGATTGCAGGACAGCCTACTGAAGAAGAACGTCAACGGCGCTTCTTCGAGTATTGGCAGCGCCTCGACCCTACACCTGGCACACTTCGTAATGAAGCGTTCGAAGAATACTATCAGCGCATTGAGTACGCCAATCGCAATTTCCGCGCTATTAGCTTTGGCGATGGCTGGATGAGCGATATGGGTATGGTTTATACTATCTTCGGTCCACCACAGTTTACCCGCGATTTTCGTCGCGACGGGCGCATTATCTGGACATGGGTATATCCGCAGTATGGTCGAGAATTTGTCTTTGTTGATTATACAGGCTTCGGTAATGACTTCCGTCTCGCTTCGGGCATGCCGCTTGAACGCTATCGCTATAGACGATAACATATCCTGAGCATAGCATCGTTATTTGTCTCTTATCTTCTACCCCGTATACTCTACAGCACTATGGCAACAGCATTTGTCTTTTCTGGTCAGGGCTCGCAATATGTAGGCATGATGCGCGACCTTCATGCAGAGTTCGCTGAAGCAGCTAATATGCTCGCAGAAGCAGACAGTATTATGGGAATGTCTCTTAGCTCCCTATGCTTCGACGGACCAGCTGAAATGCTCAAAGAAACTCGCTACACGCAACCTGCTCTTTTTGTTCACGAAGCTATTCTTGTGACACTTCTCCGCGACCATATACCGTTCCACGCTACTGCTGGACACTCGCTCGGAGAATACTCTGCTCTATTTGCAGCTGGGGTTATAGATTTTGCCACAGGACTGCGCTTAGTCAAACTCCGTGGCGAACTTATGTTCAGAGCAGGCGAGCAGTATCCCGGCACTATGGCAGCAGTTGTTGGATTGGATGACCACACAGTACAAGAACTATGTAAACGCTTCACAGAAGACGGCAACTTGGAAAAAACCATTGTTGCTGCAAATTTTAACTCCCCCGGACAAGTCGTCATTTCGGGTAGTGCAGACTATCTACGCTCCAAAATACCTGATTTCAAGGCTGCTGGAGCAAAAATGGTTAAGGAGTTACCCGTTAGTGGAGCATTTCATTCACCTCTCTTGCAAAGTGCACAACATGAACTTGAGCAAGCAATTTACACAGCTACTTTTGTTGATGCACAAGTTGATGTGTATGCCAATGCTCTTGCTGCTCCCGTTCGCAGGGCTGATGATATTCGCTCTGCTCTTGTCCGGCAGCTTACTGCTCCTGTTCTCTGGACACACAGTGTCCAAGCAATGTATGCCGCAGGCATTACAACATTCTATGAGCTTGGTCCTGGCAATGTCCTTCAAGGACTCATAAAACGAACTGTTCCAGCTACTGTAACGATTGCTGGCTTCGATACAGCGGCACATGTACATGCAGCAGTATCGTCATCCTCAGCATACAACAAGCAGTAATCAGGCACATATCACCT
>JANWZB010000007.1 GCA_025055035.1 Candidatus Kapaibacterium sp. | reverse complement strand
CGCGCTCACGAGAGCTGAGTATAGCGGAAAATCAGTAATGGACGGTAAAAATGAGTTAAACCCGTCTTTATTGCATGCACCAGCTTGCCAATACGAGGACATTCCAACGCTTTCGTTAATCCAGACTTCGCCTACTATGCCCAAGCGTGGATATTCGGTGAGAATGGCTTTTGTCCAGCGTTGAGTGAATTCTTTCGAAGGATATGGGTAGGTATCAACGCGTAACCCGTCGATACCAGCATATTCAATCCACCATATAGTGTTCTGAATGAGATATGTTGCAAGATGTGGGTCGTTGGTGTTCAAATCTGGCATCATCCAGTCAAACCATCGTTCTGTCATAGCGCGCTTGTCATAGTCCGATGCGTATGGGTCGGAGTGCGTCGAAGCGCGATAATTCGGACGACGAAACTCTTTTCGCCAGTTGCTGCTTGCTTGAGCAGCAGCAAAGTCATTAATCCACGAAGCTGATGGTGGGTCCTGAGCAAGATAATTCTTATCGCCCATGTGATTAAGGACAACATCTTGAATAACTTTGAGTCCACGCTTGTGGCATGAATCAACAAAGCGGCGATAATCGTCATTTGTTCCGAAGCGTCTGTCAACTGTGTAAAAGTCTGTGCATGCATAACCATGATATGAGTACTTATCCATGTTATTTTCAACAAGTGGGGTACACCAGATTGCCGTCATTCCTAAATCAGCGATATAGTCTAGGTGGTTGATGATTCCTTGTATATCTCCTCCATGCCGAAAGTGAAGAGAGTCGCGATCTGTACCATCGGGGAATCCTGGAATAGTATCATTTGTAGGGTCGCCGTTAGCGAAGCGGTCGGGCATAATCATATATACAACATCACTGCTATTAAATCCCTGACGTTCTCGGGAACCTTTTGTACGAGCGCGCAGTTCGATGGTACGGACAAGTGTTTGTCCTCCACTTTGTACTGTAAATGCCACGAAGCCAGGTGAAGTATTCTTGCTAATGTTGAGTGTGATAAAGACATAATTTGGATTCTCAACGGTGTCGCGCTGAACGATCTTGACCCCTGCATAGTTGCACGTAATCTGTGCACGAGCAATGTTCTTGCCGTAGAAGAGGAGCTCCACACGAGGATTGCTCATGCCAATCCACCAAAATGGTGGGTCGATGCGTTGTAATGGTGATAACTCCTTACCAGATTGAGCAAATATCAACAATGTGTGCAAGGTGAACCATATGCTAGAACACAACGCGTAGCGTGCAAACAACATGATCATACGTAGAACACTGCGAAAGATGGAGAAATAGAGTGTGCAGAACAAGGTACGTAGCGTGTTCCAATAATACAATTTTTTTTGATGCTTCGGGTACGATTTTTGCGGAGTATGCCGAAGTCCCTCTCTCATAACTGCATAACTCTTGTGTTTCTCTAAATGTTATTGTATGTGTCTATGCGCACCGTATCATTCTTTACGTTCCCACTTGCAGCATGGAGGCGTATGTTGCTGTACAGTAGTACAGGTATCATAGCGGTATCAGTCAGCGCTGTTGCCCAAGACTGCCAAAGCCAGCTTAATCGCATGACTGAGCTTGTGAATAAGTCGGCACGAGATATTGAGGCTCTGAAGAAAGAGAATGCGGAGTATGAGCGCACAGTTGGTCGTATGAGAAAGACAATCAGCGATAGAGACAAACAGATTGATTCCCTCACATCCGATCTTGCTGCACGCAAAGCCGACATTACTCTGCTGAACAATACCGTGAATTCTCTGAATATGACGCTTGCACAGCGGCGCATAGAACTTCAGCAACGTGATAGTATGCTTGCTGCTCGCGGAGCAGAGATTGCAGCGCTATCAAAAACCTTGCAGGAGCGTAACGACACGCTTCAAGTGCTACGAACAGCACTCGGTGCAGCTCAGTACGATATCATGATAAAAAATGAGTATATCACTTCGCTCAAGGCAGACATTGAAGCAAAGCGCAAAGAAATATCAATGCAGAATGAGCTTCTGACATCTATCAGCAAGGACACTGTACAGCAATTACGGCGTGAGATTGAAGCGTTGAAAAAAGAGCTCATCTCAATAAAATCCGACAGCACAAAACCCTCACCATCAATGCAATCCAAGGCGAGTGAAGCTAAAAAATAGCCCTGCTATTCTTCGCTTGCACAATCGTACAAGAGGTGATAAGTTTGTGCTGTGCTTCGGCGACAATGGTGAAAAACCTTGACGCTCAGTTTGAAGTAGCGAGCTAATACTAACATTATGCAGATCATCCGCTATCCACCACGTTCAGAATGGGCAGCTATACTTCAGCGTCCAATGCATAATCTTGAGGAGGTAGAGCGACGTGTAGTATCGATTATGCACGATGTGCAACAGCGCGGCGATGATGCGGTACGAGAATGGACGCACAGATTCGACGGTATTGAGCAAACGTGCATACGAGTTAGTGAAGAAGAGTTTACATATGCAGAGGCTCAGCTTTCAGATAAACTCAAGGAAGCTCTACAGCTCGCTCTGCATAACATTGAACAATTTCATCGTGTGCAGCTCGAAGAACCGATACGCATTCAGACGCAGCCGGGCGTTGTATGCTGGAGGAGATCTGTTCCAATACAACGTGTGGGATTATACATTCCAGGCGGCACCGCTCCCTTGTTCTCAACGGTACTGATGCTTGGTGTACCGTCCAAGCTTGCTAGTGTGCCACAGAGAATTTTATGTACACCGCCACAAGCTGACACTTCTGTTCATCCGGCAGTGCTGTACACTGCTCGGCTAGTTGGGATACATGATGTGTTTAAAGTTGGTGGTGCGCAAGCAATAGCAGCGATGACATTCGGTACAGCAACAATTCCGAAGGTCGATAAAATATTCGGACCCGGGAATCAATATGTTACCATAGCAAAGCAGCTTGCTCAGCGCTATGGTGTGGCAATAGATATACCTGCCGGGCCGTCGGAAGTAGCTGTGTTTGCTGATGCTTCGTGCCGCCCTGCATTTGTTGCTGCCGACCTATTGTCGCAAGC
This sequence comes from Candidatus Kapaibacterium sp., assembly GCA_025055035.1. GTDB lineage: Bacteria > Bacteroidota > Ignavibacteria > Kapaibacteriales > UBA4661 > PH2015. The sequence continues at coordinate 47,639 of JANWZB010000007.1, read as the reverse complement.
TGAGCATGGTACAGATAGTCAAGTCATGCTGATAACAGTCTCTGAAGCAAGCATAAATGCTGTGCTTGAAGAAATAGAGCGCCAAATGCGCTATCTCTCACGCGCTGCGATTGCAGAGCACGCCTTGCGTCATAGCCGTGTTGTGCTATTTGCTTCGTTCGATGATGCCCTAGAATTTATCAATGAGTATGCTCCTGAGCATCTTATTCTTGCAAGTGATGATGCAGAAGTTCTTGCTGAGCGCGTCGTGAATGCTGGTTCTGTATTTGTAGGGCATTATTCGCCTGAAGCCGCCGGAGATTATGCCTCTGGCACAAATCATACACTCCCAACAAATGGATATGCTCGTGCTTACAGCGGTGTATCAGTAGATAGCTTTGTCAAGAAGATTACGTTTCAATCTCTGACGCCAGAAGGAATACGAGCAATCGGTTCGGCAGTGGAAATCCTTGCGGAAGCAGAAGGACTGGATGCACATCGCCGTGCTATAACAGTACGCACAATGACCGTGTCGTAAACTGTACTGCGCGATGGTGATGATGCATACAAGTATGCCCGCTATTGCTGTGTGTGGTGTGCGAAGTATGTGTATTTATGAGATTGAGTAAGTATGCCGCGTATTCTTGGTTCTGTAGTGGTACATGACAGAATATTTGAGCAAAATGCTGATGCCAACAAACAGCTTTGGCGCATGATTGATGGGCGCGGAGACCGTATTAAGCTTGGTGGGGGACGATCTGCACTCGAAAAGCACAAGGCAAAAGGGAGACTTACCGCACGTGAACGCATTTATGCTCTTGTAGATGAGGAATCGTATTTTCTGGAAATTGGATTGTTTGCTGCTGAAGGTATGTATGAAGAACACGGTGGTGCGCCATCGGCTGGCGTTGTTGTGGGAATTGGTGTAATACATGGTCGTGAGTGTGTGATCGTATCGAACGACGCGACAGTCAAGGCTGGTGCGTGGTTTCCGATGACTGCAAAGAAGAACCTTCGAGCACAGGAAATTGCACTCGATAATCACCTACCGATTATTTACCTTGTGGACTCCGCAGGCGTCTATCTTCCAATGCAAGATGAGATTTTCCCTGATAAAGAGCACTTCGGTCGCCAGTTCCGCAATAATGCACAGCTGTCGGCGCTTGGCGTGCCACAAATTGCTGCTATTATGGGTCCTTGCGTGGCTGGCGGAGCATACCTGCCGATTATGAGCGATGAAGCACTGATTGTTGAAGGACAAGGGAGCCTGTTTCTTGCCGGACCGGCGCTTGTGGAAGCGGCTATTGGCGAAAAAACTGATATAGAAACACTTGGTGGTGCAGTGATGCATACGACTGTGAGTGGCGTTGTGGATTATAGAGTCAAGAATGATGAAGAATGTATCGCAGTGATTCGGTCGCTCGTTGAAAAGTTTTCGCCTGATAAAGGTCGCAAAAACGTGTTTTCTCGTATTCCTGCTCGTCCGCCGCAGTTCGACCCAGAAGAGTTATGGGGTATTATTCCTGCCGATCGTACAAAGCCATATGACATGTATCAAGTGCTTGCGCGAATTCTTGACGGCTCGGAGCTTGAGGAATACAAAGCGGATTACGGTAAGACTATCATATGTGGGTATGGGCGCATTGATGGTTGGGCTGTGGGGATTGTAGCAAATCAGCGAGCAATTGTGCGCAATGGGAAAGGAGAGCTTCAGGTTGGAGGCGTTATTTATTCAGATAGTGCAGACAAAGCTGCACGGTTCATTATGAATTGCAACCAACGGAAAATTCCTCTGATCTTTCTTCAAGACGTTACAGGCTTTATTGTTGGTACTCGTGCCGAGCAAGGCGGGATCATTAAAGATGGTGCAAAAATGGTGAATGCTGTTGCAACATCTGTCGTGCCAAAACTTACTTTCATTGTTGGTAACAGCTTTGGGGCAGGCAATTATGCTATGTGTGGCAAGGCCTATGACCCTCGCTTCATTTTTAGTCTCCCGACATCAAAAATTGCTGTTATGGGTGGTGCACAAGCCTCCAGAACATTGCTGACAATTCGCACCGCGTCGATAGAGAAGCAGGGTAAAACGTTGAGTGAAGATGACAAAGTGCAAATGTTGAAGCAAATTCAACAGAAGTATGAAGAAACAATGCATCCAACATATGCAGCAGCACGCCTTTGGGTTGATGGTATTATTCCGCCAACTGCCATACGTAGTGTCGTTTCGCGAGCTTTAGCTGTTGCATCACACAACGACCAATTTCCTGAATGGAAAACAGGTGTTTTGCAAGTGTAGTTGTTGTGATATTGTGGAGTTTTGGGAGAATGCTGTGGGGGTGTGTAAGCACTGCTGTTGAGGCGTGGCTACTGTATGCTTGACAGGAATGCTGTGTGGTACGTATTCAAGACCATATTGCAAAGATTGCATGGACACTAGCAGATAAAGTGCTGCTGTTATGTTATGGCTTTGTCAATATTATGCAGAATAATGCTTTGCCTCCGCATGAGCTGGGGTTGTACACTCTCTGTAACGCTCTGCACACGTTCATTTTTGCTCTTAGCGATGGGTTTGTTCTGCAGTCTATTATTGTCAAGGGGGCACATAAGGAGCTGCGGGGCAGTGTTACTCGGTTTGCGGTATTTTGGCATATCGCTCTTGTGATGGGGATATCTGGTGGTATCTTCAGTTTTCAGGAAGCATTTGCATGGTTCTTGCGTGAGCCGCGTCTTAAGCTTGTAGCGGCATACCTTCCATTGCTGTGTTTTCTTGCTTTACCCCGAACATTGTGCTTAAAATATCTCATACGTGATGTGCAGATGCGAGAAGTGTTTGTTGTCAACGTGGCATGGATAGGCTCGATGACAGGAGTAACTATATGGCTTCTTGTGCATCACGCTCTGGTATCGTTTGAAGCAATGGCGATAATAGCTGCCAGTGGTATGGGAACAAGCTCTATCGTGGCGCTGTGGATAACGCGTCGTCAAATATTTTTTGCTACTGTAGAGCGTATTCATCCACGAGAATTCTGGAGTATTGGTATGTATCAAGGTACTGCAGCCCTCTTAGGGAATCTTATTCGGCAATTAGATGTTGCTGGTATTCAATATTTTTTTGGTGCAGCGACAGTTGGTGTCTATCAAGCTGCTAAAACGCTCTTTCGTTTTTTCGATGAGGCATTCAATGCTATTATAAGTCTTGTCTATCCAGCGACGATGCGCTTTGTGTATGAGAAGCGCTTCGAGGAATTACGAAGTATGCTATCGAAGATGCTGTCGTTTAGTCTTGCGGCTATTCTCGTAATAGTGGCTGTTGCTCAAGCGGGCGGAGCAGAGTATGCAATTTCTCACCTTTTATCGCGGAAGTATGCTGCTGCTGTTGGATATTTTTGCCTTCTTCTTTGGGCTGCTCCAGCAATGCCATGTGTTGCATTGTCGCCAGTGATGGTTGCTTTTGGAGAAATGCGCCGCTTCCTGCTGTATATTGTGGGAGCAATGATAGTGGGTATGACAATGCTTGCGACTATTGGCATACTCCACATGGAGGCGCTAGTACCACTTGGTATCGTTGCATACACTGTTGTACTAGGAATATGGATCTTTGCGGCTGTCCAGTCGTATCTGCACATTCCTATGCGTATGTTGTTTCGAGTGATACCAGACACTATGCACTTTCTTCGTCGATGGCTGAAAAAGCCATAACCAAAGTGTTCTCTAGTCATTTGCGAGGATATATGCGTATGCGAAGCTATGCTACATTATTGATGATACTGTGTTACATTCTCTGCACAGAGAAACTATATACTGCATGTAGACTTTTGTATTCTGATTGTGTAATGGTTGATGATAGCGGAACAGTAGCAAGTACTAAGAAGACACAGCCAATAGTTCTTGCGATTCACGGTGGTGCTGGTACAATTCGCCGTGGCTCGATGACACCAGAACGCGAGGCAGAGTATCGGCACGCTCTTGCTGAAGCGTTGAATACTGGATATGCTGTGCTAAAGCGTGGTGGAACTGCACTTGATGCCGTTTCGGCTGCTGTTGTTGTACTTGAGGATTCTCCATTATTTAATGCAGGAAGAGGTGCAGTACTCACCGCTGATGGTACAGTAGAGCTTGATGCTGCAATTATGGATGGGAAAACGCTCAAGGCTGGTGCTGTGGCGAGCGTTCGTGGGATCAAGAATCCTGTCCTGCTGGCTCGAAAAGTCATGGAACATACTCCTCACGTGATGCTCGTGGGGTTAGGTGCTCAGCGCTTTGCACGAGAGCAAGGTGTACAAATTGTACATGACAAATACTTTATCACCAAGAGCCAGCGAAGAGAACTTGAGCGTATGCAGCGCGATAATAAGCCAAGCGATAATAAGCCAAATAGCAAGCAAAGTATGGACGAATTTCCTCGCCCATCGTCTAGAGGGCAAGTGCAGCCTGATACCGTACAAATAGGAAAAACTCGAGCATACTATCGCAAGATACGATCTGGCATGCTTAGAAGTGTTTATATAGAAGAACGTCAACATAACCAGAAGTTTGGAACAGTTGGTGCGGTAGCATTGGATATGTTTGGTAATCTTGCTGCTGCGACCTCTACAGGAGGTATGGCAAATAAGCGTTACGGTAGAGTAGGGGATGCGCCGATCATTGGCGCAGGAACGTATGCAAACAATGCAACGTGTGCTGTATCTGCTACGGGTCATGGGGAATATTTCATTCGCAATGTTGTTGCACATGACATTGCTGCCCTTGTTGAATACAAGGGCTTGCCGCTACAGCGTGCTGCAAGTGAAGTTGTTATGAGGAAACTTGTCGAATGTGGAGGTGTCGGAGGAGTGATTGCTGTAGATGCGCTTGGCACTATTGCAATGCCATTTAATAGTGAGGGAATGTATCGTGGATATATCAATGCTGATGGGCAGATGTATGTAGGAATTTATCGTGATGGAGAATAGAATCCTAGTGAGGCTATCAATCATCAGGAGAGTATTTTGCTGCTATCTGAAACTGCTATCTAAAAGAGTAGCTATGAATGGTTAACGCAGAATTTTTTCTTTCCCCGTTGTTATGGGCTTTTGTATATTCGGTGACATGTCTGTTCTGTTGTACTAAAAAGTAGAGTGGTAGTGAGCTATTGTGTGTGGAAACGCAATGCTCCCTTATTTGTTAGAAAACTTTTAGAACAAATACTCGCGTTGCTTGTAGTAAGCTACGCAGTGTGTTGCACAAGCACTATGTAGTAGTGGTGTCCACAGCCTACATTCTTTTTCCCGCGCAAGGAATATTTACTGACTTTCACCATTACCGTTGAGGTAGTCTGTAGGATGAATATCAAGTCATACACTACCTGCTAGGAGCAGCAAATTGTATGCCACAAACGTGCTTTGTACACAATTGCTATGCTGGTCGTACTCACTCACAACACTTCAGCGATGTTACACTGTATTAGAATAGGAGGCGTAATGTATCGTTGGAAAAGTACTATTTGGATGATTATCACAGGCTTTGTAGCTCTCTTCTTACTTATTCCTTCTCTTCCCCTTCAAGCGGCAATCAAGCTGAAAAAGAAAAAAGCTGCCAAGTATATTAAGCACAAGGCGAAGCACAAGAGTAAGTATAAAGCAAAGAAGAAGCGCTATCGTCCCTTCTGCAATACAGTACAAGGTAGAAAGCAAGCATTCGCCTTTTTGCAATCAAGCAAGGTGCTTGCTGCTCTTGCAGGTCTTGAGTATCATCCTGATCCAGATCTGCAACGCTTTATCGATGCTGATGGCGAAGATCTGACAGATGAGCTAGATGCATATTCTTTCGATATAGAAGATGAAGAAATTGAGGACGACATGGCAGAAGACTTTGCTGCTGACATTAATTCATTCCAAAAACTTTGGATGAGTTACATGCGCCATGTCCACCCTGAGGCAGTGGAAAACCAAGATAACATTACACAAGCAGGACTGCGAAAGAACGATATCATGGCAGTCATTATGGATTGGATAGGAACACCGTATTACTATGGTGGAACGCGCCGCACAGGTATAGACTGTTCAGCTTTCACGTCGGTTGTACATCGCACTGTTGCGGGAATGATTCTTCCTCGCACTGCTGCAAATCAAGCTTCCATCGGCGAGCCTGTACCCGAAGGTGAAAAGCTTGAATTTGGCGACTTGGTATTTTTTCACACGCGCCGTGCTGTGTACATATCGCATGTTGGTATATATCTTGGAGAGAATCTCTTTGCTCATGCAAGCTCGCGCTATGGCGTTACCATATCATCTCTGCAGTCTGAATACTATAGAAAGCGCTTTATCGGTGCACGACGCTTGCGCCCATCCGATATCGACGAGCTTATGCCGCAGCGCCTTGGAAATGTTTTGCTAGAGCACATCCCTAACAGCGCATCGTATCCGCATGTGAGAGTCCCTCTACGAGCTTACTCTCTAGTGAACAACTAAAGTGCATTCATTATGTGTGTGCAGTAGCTCCTCATAGAGAAACACTTTCTCGCAATATGTACCATGCTGTGCGACAGTATCATTACTCTGCTAAGGCCTGTGTAGTAGTCCTTCTAGGGGTAATCTGTGCTACAGAGTATGCTTCTGGACAGCAAGCGCAGAGTACAAGGAGAGAACAGTACGTACTATGTACTGCCACAACGATTCGAATTGCTGCTGTGGGGGACTTCATGTGCCACAGCTCGCAGCTCACTGCTGCTTTGCAGGGCAATGGGGAGTATGATTTTAATCCGTGCTATACCCATATTGCTCCGCTCATTGCTCGCGCTGACTTTGCATTTGGTAACTTAGAAACCGTACTTGCTGGACGCGAGCAACGATATACAGGGTACCCGGCATTTAACTCCCCAGATTCCTACGCTCGTGCTCTTCAAGAGGCGGGATTCGATGCCCTGACAACAGCAAATAATCACTCGTTCGACCGCCAGTATGCAGGTATCAAGAGAACTATACATGTACTCGATGGCCTAAATATACCACATACTGGTACAACATACGCGCAAGAAAGGCGCTCAAAACCGCTTGTCATCAATGTTCGTGGAATAAGAATCGCACTTCTTGCCTATACATACGGGCTGAATCAAGGAGCACTTCCACAGCAGTACAGCACAACGGTAAACATTATAGATTCAGCAGCAATACGTTCAGATATACAATCATTACAGTCCCTTGCTCTGCATGAGCGTCCGGACATCATCCTGGTTTCGCTGCACTGGGGTTCAGAATACCAGTTGCAACCGCGTCCTGAGCAGCGCCGCTTTGCAGACTGGCTGATGCGTGTAGGTGCTCATGCTGTTCTGGGAGCGCACCCCCATGTCGTGCAAACAGTCGAGCATAGAGTGGTTGTCCGTGTATTGGAGCAAACACTTGATACAGTGATGTTTCCGGTTGTGTACTCTATGGGCAACTTTATTTCAGGACAGCGCACAAAACCACGCGAAGCTGGGGTAGTTATATGGCTTGATATTGAAAAACAATGTCCTTCGGGAAAAACGAAGATTGTTGGTCTGGGATACACACCAACGTACGTTGAAAAGCGTTATCACAGGGGAAAAAGCGAGTACCGTGTTCTTAATGTTCCTCGAGCACTGCGGGAGCTTGAACAAGACCCTCAAGCATACTCAGCTTCTGTCGCTCGCCGTTTACACGAGGTGATGCAGCATATACGCAAACAATGCGCAACGCCAACTGCTACGTTTCGCTTGGTGGAATAGAGCTTTAGTGCGAACGATACGCACAGCAAATCAACGTTGTTGCATAGCCTAAGGCTTGTAGTACGCAAGACTAGAGTATGTGACGGCAGATTGTGTCGGCTGCTCGTACCATTGTTGATATGCTAAAGCTGAGCCATTTGCTGGATGGACAATTTCGAGCATCGAATAGACAGGAGGTAGCCCACAAATCTTATATGCATCGCGTACTGCAGCAATGCGCCGGAAGTACTCTGCGCTCTTACCTGTCTCCATCGCTTGAAGTAAATACATGTCTTCTTGCTGAACTGTTGCAAGCATTGTAGCGGCGTCGTACGGGTCATCAAATTTGCGCCCTATATGTGCCATATCGGCACTCACAACGTAGGCAGCGTTTTTCCCAGAGTCTTCTACTACACGCTGTAAAGTTTCCACAAATACTTGAAATTCCTTGCAATGTGTTGGAAGGGCATGCTGGTGAGTATGATACCGATGGATGAGTGGATAGAACGATGTGACCAGTATAGGTACAATAGTAAATTCTCTGTGCCCGAAGAGCCTTTGCAAGAATACGACTTCAAACTCGATAGAATGTTCTTCGTGATGTGCTGTATCATCGCGGCTTAGCGTTGGTAAACGGTCATACAAAGCACAGAGAATCTCAGTATCAGTGCGCACGATACCGTGCGGAGTAGTAAAGTGTTGGAATGTGGGTATAAATAAGCTGCCCCATCCGTAGTGTGATGTTGCTAAAATAATAAATGTATCTGCGTTGCTGTCCGACAAAGCGTAGTATGCAGGACCATATGCAGAGAGACCAACTCGAAAGTCTATGTGTGGGGCGATAATCACATGTGCACCTTTGTTGACAGGGGTGCCTGACAGTGTCAGGTGGTGTGATTGAAATATGACACTGTCAAGCATATCTGACAGTTCAGTTTCGCGGGCAGGGTAGCATATTCCAGCGAAGCGTGCAGGACGGATAGCATGGTGCGCTGTTCTGTGAACAGAAATAGCAGTGCGGTGGTGCATAAATACACAAGCTCAAGCTTATTTAGCAAATAGAATAGTGAGAAAAAGTGCCGAACGAGCGTAAATATCGCAAGAGTATAGATTACAGCAAAATCGAAGATGTGTAGCGAATATGCCAAACGGCATACATGAAATCCTCAGAAGCTGAGAGAATGGCAAGTAAACGCTTAGCATTTCACGTGTTTTTTCACTAAATTACCCGTCGATAAGTCTGTCATTATTGATTGTTTGTGTAATTTTCGAGAGTACGCATCATATGGCACCATCTACCGCGTCGCGTTCCAAGAAAACCTTATCCCAACAGGTGAAAGCTCATCGTTCTATCTCTTCGGAGTCAGCACGCTCGAGCGGAAAAAAGAAGGTAACAAAACGCAGTAGCACTAGTGCGTTGAACGACGACGCCAGTACCTACTATCATCTGCAGGACAGCCCAACAGTAGCAGAACTCGTTGAAGCCTACATGGGTAAAAAAACACAATTGAAAGTGGGGAATAAAATTCATCGCACAAAGATTCTGTGTACGTTCGGTCCGGCTATTGCGTCGAAGGAGAAAATCAAGGCGTTGATTGAAGCTGGCGCAACGGCATTCCGCTTAAATATGTCTCATGGTTCGCACGAAGTTCACCTGCAAGCGATTGAGATGATTCGGGCTGTCGAAGCTGATCTTGGTATTCATATACCAATTCTGGCTGATGTTCAAGGACCGAAGCTCCGTGTTGGTGATTTACACGAAGGGGCAATTAGTATTGTCAATGGCACGGATATTTTCCTTGCTGATGAATCTGTGTGGGAACGGCGCGGTAAACCCGATGATATCATCCCTGTGCGCTATCCCACGTTTGCCCAAGATGTGAAAGTAGGAAGCGTTGTCCTTTTTGATGATGGATTGTTGAAGGTGAAAGTTCGCTCTAGCGATGGAGAGGTTGTACGCGCTATTGTAGAAAATGGCGGCTTGCTGAAGTCTCGTAAGGGTATTAATATGCCTGATGTGTATGTGAATCAGCCAGCAATGACAGAAAAAGACAAGAAGGATATTATTTTCGCCATCAACAATAATCTTGACTTCATTGCACTTTCGTTTGTGCGTACAGCGGAGGATGTGCAACAGTGCAAGGATTATGTCAAGAAACATGGTGGAACACAATGGATTATTGCTAAAATTGAGAAGCCTCAAGCACTGGAAAATATTGAAAAAATCATTGATGTTGCCGATGGGATTATGGTGGCGCGTGGTGATATGGGGGTAGAAATTCCTGCTGCTCGTGTTCCAATTGAACAAAAGCGGATTATCACGTTGTGCAATAATCAAGCAAAGCCTGTGATTACTGCTACACAAATGCTAGAGTCTATGATTCAAAATCCCCGCCCTACGCGAGCAGAGGCAAGTGATATCTCAAATGCAGTATTTGACGGTACGGATGTTGTTATGCTAAGTGCCGAAACAAGTGTTGGCGCGTATCCAGTGGAAGCAGTGTCATATATGCGTATGATATGCGAGGAGGCTGAAGCTGAACTATTTCGCACAAAGGAGATTGTTAAGCGTCGTGCAGAAGCAGCGTTAGATATCAATTTGCCTGATGCACTTGCTGATGCTATTTCGGGGGCGGTCGGTACAGTGATTCGTGAGATGAAGATTGATGCTATTGCTGCAGTAACAACGACTGGTAAAATCGCACGGTATATGTCATCACGGAAATTTTTCCTGCCAATTTTTGCATTTACCCAAAGTGCTGCTGTGTCGCGTCGGGTTAATTTACTCTGGGGAGTACAAGCTGTGCAGCTTGATGATGTAGATTCGACCGATGAAGCGATTGAACATGTCAAGGAAGCTCTTGTCAAGCGCCATTACCTTAAGCCAGGTGCAACGGTTGTTATCTCAATTGGACGTCCTCTCAAGGCACGCTCCAAGACGAATATGCTCTGTATAGAGAAGTTAAAATAGCCTGCTTCCTAGATAGTCAATCCAGAACTGTGTGAACAATGCTCTTGCGACCAAGAATACTAGACGTGTACATAACGCGCCGCTTTGTCGCAACACTCTTTTTTGGGATGCTGAGTCTCTGTGTTCTGTTTATTATCGTACATCTTTTCGAGAACCTTGATGGATTTCTAGACCGCAAAACACCACCGAGCTATATTCTCGCATTCTACCTGAATTATTTGCCAGAAATCATCAAACTGACGACACCAGTTGCTGTCTTGCTCTCGGGATTATTCACAATGGGGCGCTTTGCAACAATGAACGAGTTGACAGCAATGAAGGCAGGTGGGCAGAGTGTAATACGCACTATGCTCCCCCTTTTGGCTTTGGGGATTATACTATCGGGTGTTCAATGGTATTTCGATGGGTGGATTGTACCGCGTGCAAATCATTTCAAAGCTGAATTTGAACGTATAGCGTTAGGTAAAGGGCGCTTGGAGACATCACTCTACAACGTCTATGTTCGTGAAACACCAACGCACAATCTAATCATAGGGTATTACGACGACTTGACAAAGTCAGGCTCTGGATTTCGGCTAGAAGAGTATTCTTCCGAACACCAGCCCCGTATTGTGCGTCGCATCTTTGCTGGCTCGTTTCGATATGATACTGTGAATAACACATGGCTTTTGACCCATGTGTGCGAATATCGCTTTTCACTTGCCATGCACGTACAGCCTACTGTACGGATAATGCAAGAGCTATCGGTACAAACGCATACGACACCAGCAACCTTGATGTATGCTCAGCGCAATACAAGCGAACTGACATTCCCTGAACTGAAGGAATACATTGATGCATCAGAGCGTGGTGGTAACAACGTTCGGCAGCAGCGCATTGCGTACTGGGGCGAGCAAATCTTGCCCCTTGCAAACGTTATTGTCATGTTTTTTGCAGTTCTGCCATCAAGTGGGCGGCGGAAAGCAGGGCTAGCGCTTGAAATCACGACAGCGATGATTATTGCGTTTCTATATATTGCATGCGTGCGTATTGGTCAAACGCTTGGCTTAGCCAATGATGCACATCCTGCTTTCGTGGCAGCGTTGCCACATGTACTGTTCTTTGCAGTAGGGGTGGTCAATCTTATGGTTGTACGAACCTGAATGTGGGAATGCGCAGCGAAGGCGGACAGTACACTTAGAACGATAGAGCAAGTGAGGTAGCAATAAATCCATCGAAGGAGCGTGCCACAGCATGGGCAGTCGGGTAGATGGGATCGCGTGATGCAAACCAGCGTCCTTCTAGGCGCCACAGCAGGTGCTTTGTAAGAGTAATATCGATATTTACTGATGCACCAAATGTCTGAAAGTTATTCGGTGTGCCTGTGGAAATAATGATGCCGTGAGGGTCGCTGTAATACTCGCATCGCACAGTACATGCTATGGAATCATTTATCCCATAGCGTGCAAGAATGAGTCCCCCAAGCCATTGCTTGACAGCGGCGTGCAAAGTATGCTCCTGCATGCCAATATCAAAGAGCAGAAGAAGACTGAGCTTGTCGTTGCACCAAATCTGAGTATAGAGATTGCTAAAGTAACGCATCTGCCGGACAGAGCTATCAGGCTGGTCATTACCAAGGTATGTACTCCAGTTTGCAAGGATATGTGGTGTAGGTTTCCACTGAATGTGTGTGCCGAAGGATTTTTCGCTGTTAGTTTCGCGGATAAGCTGCCAGCCATTGAGAACAAGGGCGCTCACAAGCCAAGCATTCGTTGGTGTCCATGTCAGCTTGACGCCTGTTTCGTAATACGGTGAATACTCTGCCACAATCGATCGAGAATACGTCCAGTTATCTTTGGAGATAGCAGATTCAGCGCCAATGTGCGAGGTAAAAATACCGGCATCAATCCAGAGATTTTCTTGAAGGCGGTATCCAGCATTTGCTTCGAAGATATTGCGCCATGCAGGAGGCTCAGCAGCATAATTTGCCTCGACGTATGACCCAACATGTACTGCAAAGCGCCCACGAACGCAATCTGTAGTATAAGCCAGGCTTGCAAGAGCAAAGTTGATGCTTACATCGTTGTGGTAGAGAGGCTGCGTTGTATAAGCGCGAGTGTTTGCTGGTGGCGCTGCAAAAGCTATAGCGTAATAGACATCAATAAATCCGCTGACTGTCAGAAATGGTACTGATGCAAGCGTCGCAGTAGAAGAATCATGGTAGAGGAATGCACAAGCTGTAGGATTAGGCAGTGTGCATATCACAAGAGCGAGCGTAGCAAGGTATACAAGGGTATTCACAAGACATCTCACGAAGTAGGCACATCGTGTTCTACGCTCAGTTCGAAAGAGTGCTGTATCGAGACAAGAAAATGGTGTATCAAGGGAAGAAGCGTAGTACATACAGCAAAAAGAAAGCGGCTTGGAATGAGAGTAATTAATGTACTCACGATGCAAAGCCGCATTTACTCTAGTTGACTGTGCGGAAGGCGGGACTTGAACCCGCACGGGAGGAATCCCGCCACCCCCTCAAGATGGTGCGTCTGCCATTTCGCCACTTCCGCAGAGAGCTACGCTATAGTTGTAACTATACCAACAGAGAGTGCAAAAATATGCGCTCAGGAGATTGTATGCAAGTTTTTTTCAATTCTGGCATGGGAAATGTGTATGGTACGCACTGGGAGGATGTGAACTGTAACTTTTTGTCCTGTGAGATGTTGTTCTGGGCATGAATAAACTTAAACTAATCAACACATTTTCTCCGAGAAGGATATGTATTTCAACGTTGAACAGGAATGTCATCAGCAGAAAGGATGTAAATCTATGCGGTATCTATACTTTTATCTCTATTGTGTGCTTATGCTTGGGCTTGCTAGTGCGTTGTACGAGCCCAGTGCTGCGCAGAGTCTTCCTGTTGTACCGTCCATTCGCTTTGTTTCTTCGCCAGTATTGTATGGTGTTGTCAATCAAGAATACCGCTACCATGCACGTGCTGTGGGGCGTGATACAGCAAGCGCTGTGCGGTATAGCTTGGTTAGCGCACCAGCTGGTATGACGATTGATTCGGTAAGTGGCCTTATACGATGGACAACAAGTGCAACAGTAAGTGGTGTGCGTGTTGCTATTCGTGCATCCTTAGCAACACAGGCAAACCAGACAGTAACACAAAGCTTTACTGTAACTATCCTCCCTGCAAGTGCTGCACAGCCATCAGTACGATTTTTGACTGTACCGCCTGCTAATGCTTCTGTTGGAAGGTTATATGTATACCAAGCAGTAGCATTCTATGGCATCGACCCGCTTCTACTTCCCTCCCCGCCGCGCATTGTACCAAGCACAAATGCTGCGTTGCAATACAGTCTCATCAACGCTCCAGAAGGTGCGACAATTGATGCGACGCTGGGAACAGTGCGCTGGATACCAATAACAGCAGGAACAGTCCAGTTCAGTATTCGTGCTGTTGCCACGACGATCGCCAATGCAAGTAGTACCCAGAGCATTACTGTACGTGTTACAGAGGCTCAGCCAGTGTTTATAACATCACCACCGGTGGATGCATTTCTTGGACAATCGTATGTGTATCAGGCTATTGCAGGCTTGCCCACTGCATCGGTTCTTCCTGTAACGAATGCCACACAGCCACGCGAAATCGTTGTTATTCCGTCAGTACAGCGTGTACCAATGACCTATACTCTTCACACTGCACCACAAGGCATGACTATTGAAAGTACGTCAGGACTAGTTCGCTGGATACCAATGAGTCTTCCTACAACAGCATCGGTACGTGTTGCAATTCGTGCAAGTGTAGTTGGTGGCTCGACAACGCAAACTGTTATTCAGGAATATAATCTTCGTGTAAGCCGACCGGTTCTTGTGTTCCGAACACAGCCGCCAACACAAGCCCGCGTTGGTGTGCAGTATGTATATCAGCCTACTGTGCAGTTCGGTGCTTTGCTCAGTACACCGGCGGGAAGTTTATCTGCATCGTCATTCAATAATGATCTGCGGTATAGTCTTCTTGATGCACCACAAGGCATGAGTATTGATGGAACGCTCGGCACGATACGTTGGATGCCTACAGTAGCTGGTGTGTTCTCGGTAAGTCTTCGTGTAGTGTTGCGGTCTGATAGCAGCCAGACTACAACACAAACGTACCGTATTAGCGTTGCTCCTGCACCTCTAACGCTACGCTTTACGTCGCAGCCGGGAACAGCAATTGTCAATCTTGGGCAGACATTTACCTATACGGCACGGGCAGAAGCTTCTGCACCAACAACCGCAACAATTCAGTATCGTCTGGCTCGTGCACCAGAGGGTGCCTCTCTTGATTCTCTTACCGGGGTACTGCGCTGGACGCCGCAGCGCGTTGGAGAATTTCTCTTTGAGATTATTGCGATTTTGCCAGATGGCACAGCACGCCCTGTAGAGGCTCGGCAGGCGTTTACGGTGTCTGTGCGTGCTACTGTTTGCGCGGTAATACAGGGTGTTGTGCGGGCAACAGATGGTACAGTGATTGCGAATGGCACTGTGCGGGCAGTAGTTGTCCACGCGACGGAAGCCTCACTTGTTGGAATACCTCTCTCATACACAGCATCAATTCGTAATGGGCTGTACTCTTTACCTGTGATAGCGGGCGAGTTTTTCTTGAGTGTTTCGGCAACGGATGTTCCAGCAGTCTGGTTTGCAGGCAATGCTCTACACACAGCTGCGACAGTAAGTAGCATTGAGCGTGCAACACCTCTGAAAGTGCGATGTGGCGATACGCTTTCGTGTGCTATGGTTGTTCGGCGCTATCCACCCGCGCGCTTCTTCACGGTGAGTGGTCGCGTTGTGCAGCGCGGTACGAATATTCCTGTACAAGCAACAATCGAAGCTGTGGGTGAAGCGGATCCAGAGCGTATTAATGGTGGTATTATTCGCCGTACAGTGCGTACCGATGCGCAAGGAAACTATCGCCTTACTCAGCTCGATGATCGCTATATCTACATATTCCGCGCACTACCCGATGAACAGCGCCCAGTGACCGGAGCAAATGTTCGTCAGTTCCTTCCACAATATTATGACCATACGCCTAATATTGCCGAAGCTCGACGGATACAGTTGTCCGGCGATTTGACAAATATCAACTTTTCATTAGAGCTTCGTCCTACATTCAATAATAGCATTAGTGGGCAGGTGCAAAGCGCTGCAGGAGTGCCGATTTCGGGGCGCATCGTTGCGTATATGACAGCGACTACTGCAAATACACCACAGTATGCTTCGCTTGATGTACGCAGCGAAACCGTAGAGACAAATGGCACATTTACATTGCGTAATCTTACACCCGGAGAGTACGTTCTCCAAGTGTTCCCGAACAATGAACGCGACTTTGTGTCTGGGTACTATCTTGCAGGGGCAACAGTAGCAACAACGCGCTGGCGCGAAGCAACACGGATTGCTGTAACTGCAACAAGTAGTGAGCGCATTACGATAGTACTCGCTGCTCGTCGTTCGTTGTCAGAGCTTGCTGCAGGAAATATTGTGGGTGCTGTGCAAGCATATGATAATGATAATAGCAGTAGCAAATATATCGCCGGTGCTACTGTCTATCTCCTCAATGAAGCTGGTGAAGTCTGTACGGAAGCACTATCTGATGTAGATGGGCGCTTTACAATCAGGGTCCCCGAGCACGGAACGTATGTGCTGTATGCTGATAAGCCGCATTACACTCCTGCTACTGCCCGTATAGCCACGATGCATTCGGCAGGTGCTGAAGTAGTTATGAGTATGCGGAAGCAATATTCTATACCTGTTGCACATTCTACTCATTCTACGCCTACTACTCGCTCACTGCTCTCTATCAGTCCAAATCCAACTCATGATGTTGCACGGATACAACTGCCTTCATTTTCTGGAATGGCACTCCTTTCCGTTGTGAATGCTCTTGGTGAAGAAGTGTGGAATGGTGTAGTTTCGGGAGATACGGCAGATGTAGTACTTAACATACATCACCTGCCAACAGGAGTGTATCGCATTCAGCTTCACGCCCAATGCGTACACGCATATACAACGATGGTGATAGCACGATAATAATACACAGGTTACAGTAGTCTGCTCATATATGTAGACTGCTGCTTCACGAATTGAAAACAATAACAGCAATAACTTGTTCACAGCGTAAAAGCTCACCGCAAGTGAGCTTTTTTGTTGCATTGAATTGCAGAGATTGCCTAAATTAGCGTGGCATGTATACATTGTGCGTACAGTAAAGAAACATGGATGGTGCTAACGCAAGTATGTGCCTCCGCTATGTGCATTTATGTTCCATACCATACAAGAAAAGGAGGGATCAGTATGATGCAAAAGGTGCTACTGGTAGGTACAGTTCTTATAGGAAGTCTCACGGTATGGCTGCCTACCCTTCGTGCGCAAGTGCAAGATACGTTGGGCGTCAGTGCACTTGAAGCGATGTCGTTGGAAGAGCTGCTGAACGTGGAAATAGTAACAGCTACGAAGACTGCTGTAAAAATTACCGATGTTCCTGCGGCAAGCTCTGTGATTACGCGACAGGATATTCTGCGGTACGGATATAGAAACCTTGCAGAAGCGCTTGGACGCTCGCCTGAAGTATATTTGCACTTTGAAGGTCATAACTTCAACACGGATTTTCGGGGATTCTTCGCGAATAACGTTGCTCGGAGAACGCTATTCCTGATTAATGGGCATCGGGCAAATGACCGCTTCCATTTTGGGGATTTTTATCCTGATGTTATCGGCGACCTGCAAGATGTGGAACAAATCGAGGTACTGCGCGGTCCGGGTGCAGCGCTGTATGGTAGTGTTGCAATGCTAGGTGTAGTAAACGTCATTACCCGCGATGGGCGCAATCAAAAGGAGCAGACGATGTGGGACATGAGTGCTGTTGCTGATGAACTCGGTGCTGGTGGAGTGGTGACAAAATATCAGCTGGGTGTGCGCCACAAGTTTAGCAGCAATGTTTCGCTCAATGCTGGCATATATTGGTTCAATGGTGAAAGTATATACGACTCGCGAACAGGTTCTGCAGCACGTCCATGGTCGAGCCTCGACTCAAGAAATCGAGCAGGGATCTTCAATTATGTGCTGCGCACCGATGCCTATTTTGACCTACCCCGTTCCACTATCAATGGGTTCAGTGGTCAGCGCTTCATGGGTGGGATACAAGTTCCAAATTTCAACGTTCGCTTGAACATTGGTGATTTTACTCTTGGAGGATACTTGCATACGCGCCTTGTTACGTGGGTTCCACCTAAAGACAATGCCACACCGAATCACCCTGACAATATTCGCTCGTGGGGCACACACGCAGTATTTGCTGAATGGAAGCCAAAAGGTGCATTAGAAAACCTTGATATTATGCTGCGTGTGAGCTACAATATTAATACAAACCGCGAAATTGCTGACTTTAGCATTGGCGACTCGATCCGCAATCCAAGTGGTGTCGGTATACAGTCTCTCAATACTGGGCGTCTGCCCGGACAATTTGCCTCGCAGACTATTTTTGTTCGGGATGACCGTACCGGTCGCTTCATTCAATACGTGAACTATATTGACCGCACACTGTTAGCCGACGATGCTGCACGTCGTAATGGTGGAGGATCGCAGTTTAACTATGCCGGTATCGACAAGTCGCTCGGTATTGAGGGGCAAATTGTCCCACTCAAAACAAAGGAGCTTCACTTCTCATTGGGTGGCAACTACGAAAATGCAGACTACGAGAACATTCAGTGGTTCGCTCATCGGAACGGAAACTTCATTGGGTGGTTACCCGGTGGAGGAATTTACGACAGAGGCTGGTATTTTGGCGTGTGGACACAGGCTATTTGGACACCAATCGAAGCGCTGACAGTAACAGCAGGAGCACGCTACGATTTTCAAACAGTGACTGATGTTGGGCGGCAGATTGGTCGAAATTTGCGCTATGACCGTGTTGTGCGTGGAACAGATACAGTATATCTGCCGTTTCGTGTCCAAAATCGTATCGCGCAAGACTTTACGCCACGCATAGCAGTTAATTACCGTTTGAGCAAAGAAACAAATATCCGCTTGATTTATGCACAAGCATTTCGTGCTGTTCCGCCACAAGAAATTATCCGCTTACCACGCGACCCGAATACCGGCGACATTCCGAATGCAGAATCAGAGAAATTAAATAACATAGAAGCGATTGTTTCTGTGAAGCCTACAGACAATCTCAGTATAACGCTCAACGGGTTTTACATGGACGGTAACGTGGTATATTCATTCAATCCTGCTGCGCAAGCGTTTAGTCGCGGTAGTGGTTGGACAAATATTGGTGGCTCGATAGCAGCAAATCTTGTACTAGCAAATGGTCTGGAGGCATGGGCAAACGCGACATACTATGCCTTAGGGCGCTCAACTGATGCTTTCGGCTTTATGCGCGATTGGAAAGATACAACAACTGCTGATGGAACACCAATAGCACCCTTCTTACCCAACGAACGTCGCCCGCTGGATTCGCCAACACTTCTAGCAAAAGCAGGTGCATCCTACTTGTTCCCCTCGCAAACCTCTCTTGCGGCAGAAGTGTATTACAACGGACCCATACAGATTCTGACACCGACAAATAACAATCTTGGCGACTTATCGCCTGTGCCAACCCGTGGAGGTGTTGCTGGAGTGAACTTCGACGCTCGGAACTTTGTGCAGTATCAAATTCCAAGTAGCTTCGCTGTGAATCTAACTATACGGCAAGATTTAGAGCCACTGGGTATGAAAGGCTTCTTCGTGCTTGCCAAAGCACGAAATCTACTTGGCACAGATGTGTGGGGTGTACTGCAAATGGATTCGCAAGGCTCGTGGAATCCTAACACATTTGTTCGACCTAATCAGCTCCCAGATTTTGGGCGGCAATTCTACATTCAGGTTGGATACACGATGTAAGCCTACTACCAATTCTGCCGATGAGAAGACTGCCCTGTGCAAGTGCACATGCTCTGCACAGGGCAGGTGTGCATTGTATCAACCTCGTGTGTGTACAGTGTGAGAGAAGAATGGATACAGTGGATGCAAAATAGTTATCCAACGCGGATGCGCTTTCGTACAACCGCATCTTTGCCTATACGAACTTCTGCAATATAGTCACCGGGGGGTACAGACAAACCTTGGTCATTTTTAAGGTTCCATGTAATTGCATATCCACCAGCATTTTGTTGGGCTTTTAAAATGCGTGCAATGGCAATAGCTTGGACGGAATAAATGATAATTTCCACTTCTGCAGGTTGCTCGACGGTATAGCGGATGGTGGGCGAAACATCGTCGGTAAGACCAAGTAGTGAGCCTATCAACGCGAGTGGTACGCTAACTCCTGAGCCACCGACACCCGGAAGACCCCCGTAGCGCTGGAATGGATCGAATACTCCAGGAATAGTAAATGACTGAGCAATGCCGTAGTTATAGAACGTTTGTTCTTGGGCTGTAGGGAGGAAAGCGCGGGGATCTATAGCGTTCATAGCAGCGATTGCTGCTTCTTGAGGGGAGATTTGCTGGCGGCGTGCTTCTTGCATTGCGAGCCATGCAAGAGAAAACTGCCGTGCCTCGAACTGAAAACGCACGCGGGGTGGAACCTCGATACGGAGTGCTTCATAGAATGCCCGATCTTGTTCGGGGGTAAATGGATACTCGCCCGGCGGCGTTGTACCAAGAGCTGTAGAGTCCTGTACTACTGTTGCTGTGTCGGCAGTGATGATTTGCTGCGGACGAAGCTGTCGAGGCTTCTCGAGAAGAGAACGCTGCTGCTCAGCAGGAGCCAGTGATGGTGGTTTCCTCGTTTCTGTACGTTGTGCACGAAGTACGTTCGGCATGATGCTTGTAAGTGCAGGGACTGCTAGTGCAAAAGCAGCAACAAAAGCCTGTAGATTCCAATTGTGCAGTGAAAGTCCGCGAGTGATAGTCATATGCTGTAGAAAATTGTGCACAGAGAATACACGGTACACAAGCTTGCCAAACGTAGTGAGAACAAACTGAGAGCTAGGCTACGCAGTAGGCAATATACACAAAAAAGCCGAATCGTCCTGTGAGAACAATTCGGCATAAGAGCTTATAATGCGCTACCGAGATTGATACTGTATAAATGACAAGGCTTATTCTCCTGTACCAAAGAGCTTGCGTTTTTCGTCGTCGGAGAGCAAGTCTGCGAGGCTGACGTCTGCTTTCTGTTCGAGAGTGGTTTGCTCTTGTTGTGAGCGTGCACGGCGCTGCTCACGCTCATTTTTACCAGGACTTTGGTCGAAGCCCTCCATGCCTAGGATGAGAGAGTGGTTCTCTGGTACAATATCCATGATAAACAGACCGTCGATTTTATCTCCTACTTTGAACGGATGTGCTTTGTTGCGAAGCGATGGATGCATCTTGCCTTTGGGCATAAAAGCGTCAATGTCCTCTGCAATGTTGACGACGACACCTCGGTCGATCGATTCTCGCACCGTGCCCTCGACTCTATCGCCAACTTTAAAGCGCTCGGTAATGGTTTCCCATGGATTGGGCTGAGTTTGTTTGTATCCCAAAGAGACTTTTTGCTTTTCTTCGGAGATATCGAGGATGTAGACGTCAATTTCCTGTCCAACTTGAAAAAGCTCGGAAGGGTGCTTAATACGGCGTGCCCACGACATTTCGGAAATATGAATAAGACCTTCGATACCTGGACGGAGCTCGATATATGCACCAAATGGTGTTAAGCTTTTCACTTTACCTTTGTGAATAGTACCAACGGGGAATTCTGCTGCTGCACCTTGCCAGGGGTCAGGCTCAAGCTCTCGCATAGAAAGGGAAAGGCGCTGACCAGCTTCATTTATTTCCTTAACAACAGCGCGGACAGTATCGCCCTTTTTGAGAACTTCTGAAGGGTGATTGATACGGCGGCGAGAAATAGCCGATACATGCACCATGCCGTCTACTGTTCCTAGATTGATAAATGCACCGAACTCAGTGAAAGAAACAACCTTACCTTCAACAATTTGTCCTACATGAAATTCTTTCAATTGGTCGGCACGGAGAAGCTTGCGCCGCGTAACGATGACTTTAGTCTTGTCGTTATCGTTAATCTCATGGACGTGGACAGGGAATGTTTGCTGGATGAGTGCAAGAAGCTCGTTCTCACTGGGGTTTGCTTTAAGTGATAAGTGAGAGGTAGGGAGAAACAGCGGCATTCCTTTATAGCTTACCAAGATGCCGCCGCGCACCCTGCGTAGTCCTGTAACCTCGAGGGTCGTTTTGTTGTTCTTTGCAGCAACAATTTCTGGGTAGATTGCCTCAACATCGTAGTCAGGCTGTTTTGCAGAAGCTGGTGATGCTGCGACAGTAGAATGTTGGGACAAAGCAGCGTCGGACGATGGTATCGCCTGGTGTTCAGGAGGTTCAGGAACAGATGCCGAGATAGGTACGTTCTGAGCAGCTGAAGTTGCTTCTTGGGTAGAAGAAGTAGCAGCCTGTTCTGTAATGTGTTCTGTAGCAGGGTCTGCTGCTGCAGACTCTGGAGTGGCATTGTGAGCGTATGTCGATGGAGCCGTGCCAGCAAATTCTACTTGTTGCTCGTCAGTCATATCAAACGAAAACAAAAACGTACGAAACTAGGATGGTTTATAGCCTACTGTGCTACGCATAGAAGTCATGTGTGCTAAGGTGCAAGAGGTTGTTATATCTCGACTTGCGATTTGCTCGTGTTGCGAAACACAGACTGCAAATATATGGATTTTGAATTATATGGCAAAAAAAACATCTACTTGTGCGTTCTCGTGCTTGTGCACACCGTGCAGCAATAAAATCAGGATGGAATGCAATTGCGTTCCTAGTACGCTAGTGTGAAGTAGTGTGAAGTTGGAGAAAAACGGAATGTCAATTGCGTGTTGTATCCTTCCCACCAAAAATGTTCAATGGTAGGCGTCTTTTCAGTTCTTCTTTTGCTTTTTGCTCTAGTTCTCGTGCTTTGCGGTCTGCCTCTTGTTTTGCTTTTTCTTCAAGCTCTTTTGCATGGCGCTCAGCTTCTTCCTTGAGCTTACGTTGTGCGTTCTGAATTTCTTCTTCGGCACGGCGTTTTATTTCTTCCTGTGCAGCATCGAGAACTTGCTGCCCTACATTTTGTGCTCCTTCTAAAGACGGCTGAATAATAGGATTATCGAATGTGCCACCAACGCGGATGATAACAGGAATAGTTTTGGGCTTAAGTGCTGCGAGGTTCAAACCACCAAGCGCTCCAAGTGCATCAAATGCGGCGCTTGAGAGGCGTTCAACAGGAATAGTAAGATGTACGATGTAGTCGAGAGATTTGTCAATACCATTCGACCCCTCGATGCTGACATTAATACCTGCGAGTGTTGTTTTGAAAGGCTTGATGTATAGGCGTCCGTTCTTAATTTCATAAAATGCGCTGAATTTCGAGAGTGTCGGATTGCGTAGAGCATCGATTTTGAGTACGTCAGCAATCGCATTACATGGTGTAAAGTCCTCGAGCTTCAGTGCGCTGAGATTGACAATTCCGTTGCTGGAGAAGGTGTTCCATAGTGGCTTAAGGTTCTGATCAAGGTCTGTAGAGAGTTGTACTTTCATTCCTATGATGCCTTGCATGTGATGGGCAAAGGGCACAAATTCCCGAACGGTCATGAATTTTTCATATAGTGTGCGTATACCGATATCAGCAAGCTGGAGAGAAAACGTTATCTGTGGCTGAAGCGGCGTCTGCGTGTTGTATAAGCCGCTTGCAATCATTCGTGCACCCAGAAGCTTGACGCCAAGATTGTCGAATCGTAGTATCTTATTCCGTAGCGTCATAGTGCCCTGAGCTTCCTGCATATCGAGATTCGAAAATATGAGGCGTTGCATAGAAGCTTGCATTGTAAAATCAATATTCCTGGGAAGTTCAATGCTCCGTGCCACAGTATCGGGGTTTGTGCGCGACGATGCACGCGGTGTTCCAAGAGAATCGGAGTGAGAACTAGCTTTGAGCCAAGGATTAACATTGAGATATTCAGACCGCAACCGTACCATACCCACAAGTGTCTCATCATAGAGAGCATATCCGATAAGGTTTTCGAGTTGTCCTTCAAGCGCAATATCACTTTCTCCAAGCAAGATGGCACACCGCGACAGCATCGCCCTTTGAGGACTCAAGCTCAATGTTGCCGTTTGCACTACAATTTTCGCTGGCAAGCTGTCAGAAGCAATCTCAAGATTGTCTACAGTCATCGAGCCTGCGACATCTAGGCGTTGATAGTTTTTACTCTTCACTGCTGACATTGCCCCACGAAACGAGGCATCAACTGTGATAATGCCGTTCTGAAGAGTGTTGAGTGCTTTGAAGTCAAGAAAGCGCTTTATATCGGCGAGGTTGATGCGCCCTCGTGCAGCCACAGAGACTGTGGGATCGGACAGCAGAGTACGTGCTTCTAGGTTCATGTCAAATGGATTGCCAGCTAGTAGCAGTGATAGCTGCCGAAGAAGAATAACACTGCGGTCTAAGCTACCGCCCGGATGAGTGATATCACAGTCCAGCGTGACCGCCTTGAGCGGTACTGGAAGGCGAGGATGCTCAGCACTGCCGTTATTGACTACAGTACGCAGTGCAAATGCAGGATAGCTTGTATCATTGTATGCGCCTTTCACAAATCCTTGTATGTTGACACTTCCACTTGCCTTGACGTCGCTGAGTTGCGAGGAATAAGCTGTCGGAAGAACAGAGAGAAATGCTTTGAAGTCAGCATCGCGTGTGGCAAAGCGAAGGTCGAAGTCGATATCATCACGGTCATCAGGTAAGCCTATCGAGCCTTCAAATCCTGCGTGAAGCTCGTTCAATGTAAGCTCATTATCCTTGAACGTGTAGATATTTTTGCCTATATCAACGCCAATTTCTGCGGTCAGTGTTGTGCGGATAGAGTCCAAGTATGTTGAGCCGCGCTGTGAAAACGTCATGAGCGCTGTTGTGCGGGTAACGAGCGTGAAGACCTGTTGTGCAAAGTCACCACTGCCTTCGTGCTGAATGTTCTCCAATATGAAGTCGCGGTTGGCAGGTTCACTGCGAAAGCGGAAGAATCCATCGGTGATAGTGTATGATTTCAACGCAAGGCGTAATGAGCTTTGGGTGGATGTGTCTTCTACTGAGGATTCTTCTTTTCGAGTGATTTGCCAATTTTTCTGTGTGTCCGAGAGTACATGAGTGTACACACGGGGGCGTTGCATGTGCAGTGTAACAATCTCGACATCGCCGTTTCTTATGTACGATAAAGGTTCAATTGTCAGAGCAATTTCCCGTGCAGAAAACAGTGTATCACCATCAAATGGTGCAAGGTTTGCGATAGAAACATCACGGAACACAAGTGCGACACGCGGGAAATATCGTAGGAGAGAGATATCTATATCTCCAAAGTCTACTTTTGCGGCAAGTGTCTGGTTTGCCTGAGACTTTGCGTACTGAACAATGCGGTCCTTGAAAAGCAATGGTAGTGCTGCAAGAATAACAATAACTAGCAGCATTGCAAGAACGAGAAAAGTGAGAAATCGTTTCATAGCATATGCAGAGAAAGAATGTAGTAGGAGTGGAGTATGACAAAAAATCGTATTTTCCCGCTATTCAAACAACAGTTTTTACACGGATTGTACTGGGTATGCATAAGATAAGTGAGTATTTGTAGGTGATTGTACCGCAAATACTGGATATATCAGTACACAGCATGTAAGACGGAGTATGAAGCCAACAGTCATAATGTATTCTGATGGAGCGTGTAGCGGGAATCCCGGACCGGGTGGCTACGGTGTTATTTTGCTTTTCGGTCATCATCGCAAGGAGCTTTCAGCCGGGTACAGGAAAACGACGAATAATCGTATGGAGCTGCTAGGGGTTATCCGTGGATTAGAGACGCTCAAGCAACCTTGTCGTGTACTGGTGTATACCGATTCTGCGTATATCGTGAACGCTGTCAACAAGGGTTGGGCGCAGCGCTGGAGAAAGCAAGGCTGGAAACGAAATAAGCGCCAAGCAGCTGAAAACGCTGATTTGTGGGAGCAACTATTGACTCTTCTCGAACAGCATGATGTTGAATTTATATGGGTACGTGGTCATGCTGGAAATACGGAAAACGAACATGCTGATGCGCTCGCTGTGCGTGCATCCCAGTCGTTGCCGCAGCTTATTGATGAGGAGTACGAGCGGCAGACAGATGCATAGAAAGAAGATGCTCACTGGTCTATTCTAATCTATCCCACCACCAGCGCTTTAAAAGCCATGTACACAGCGAAAATACTGCTAATGTCACAGCCATCTCACTCCACATACCGAAGACAAGATACATAGGCAAGATAACTTGGGTCATTTGCCATGTAATGCCGAGAGCACAGTTCAACATATCGTGCCAGAAGCTTGTATTGCCTTGAAAGCTGGCATCTTCTGCCTGTATTTTTGCAATAATAGGTTTCCAGAAGCCCCACGGTCGGACACGGCGGTAGAATTCCATGAGCGTTGCATCATCTTCTGGGGCTGTGAGCAGAGTACCAAGTAAAGAGCCAGATAGAGCAATCGCAAAGATTATTGGGAATGCATTGAGCGAAGAAAGTTCAGGGAAAAGTTTTGGTATGGTCATAGAACCGGCAAGACCGGCTATCATGCCCCAAAAATACCCATACCCGTTGAATCGCCACCACAGCCATTTTAAAGCATTTGATGCTGTGTAGCCGCCGTACAGCGAGGCAACAATCCACTTCGTGATAGTATCAATCGATTCAACAAAGAAGCCGAAAACAATACCGATAAGCACTAGCACAATGGACGAAATATAGCTCAAACGGACGCTTGTTCTATCAGAAGTATCAGGATTGATATACCGTTTGTAGATATCATTGACAAGGTATGCTGGAGCAGCATTAACAAATGCTGCAAATGTGGACATAAACGCTGCAATCAAGCCTGCAAGGAGAATTCCTCGCCATCCCACAGGAATAAAGTTGCGAATAGCAAGTGGCAGTACTAGCTCAAAATCAATATTGCTGCCCATTGCAGCAATTTCATCGGAGAAAAATACGAGAGCAAGTGCCGTTAAGCCAGCGACCATGAAATAGCGCGGCATGTATAACACAAGAATTGTGAAACCACTCATTTTAGCAGCGTCCGAGGGGCTTCGTGTTGCAAGAACACGCTGCATGTCGTAGCTAGGTACAGGACCGGCAATACTTGCGAGAATACCTTTGAAAATCATAAGCATCATTGCCCAGCCAAACATCTCAAAGCCGTCTGTCTTGATACGGTCATTCACTGCTGGTAGAATGCTCGACCAATCAAGATTAATAGTCCACCCGAACCACAAATCTTTCCAGCCAGCAGGAATGTGGGCATTGAGTAGCTCTGGGCGCACGTGTATCATTGCAATGATGCCGACAACCAGGCATGCTAGTGTCATAAGGATAAACTGCATCATTTCTGTGAGGACAACGCTATACATACCGCCTTTAATGCAGTACAGCGTTGTGAGCGCCATAATCAGTAGTGCATACCCTTCATCATTTGTGAATGAGCGCCCTAGAGCATGAAATGATAAATCCCACGGAAGAAACACTGCTGCAAACTTTCCAACACCCTCGAATCCGTAGGCGATGAAGCCAATCACTGTAACAAGTGCAAAGATGACAACAATAATGTGGGAAAGCTGTGCACCGCGTCCTGTTCCGAAGCGAAATGTTATCCACTCTGCGCCTGTCATAACACCGCTGCGGCGCATCCACACTGCAAGGAAAATCATAACAAACACTTGATTCCACACAGGCCATAGCCAGGGTATCCATGCGCTTTTGAGACCATAGATGAACGCAATAGATACTGTCCACATTGTGCCCGAGATGTCAAACATCCCCGATGCATTCGATAATCCCAAATATTTCCAGTCTAGGCTATTGTCTGCCAAAAAGTACGACTGTAGGCTTCGTGCAGCACGCTTGGAGATGACAAACCCTAGGATAATAGTGCCAATAACGTAACCAATAATAATAGCAAGGTCGAGGGGGTGCAAGGTGGAGTTCATGGGTATTCCATAAATCGTTGGGCTGTGCTGGTATCGGGCTACTGTGTACGTTCCCATGGGGTGTGTGGTTGATTGCTCATTTGAAGCTCTAGAATGCCACCGCGTACGATGTCGCTGTGCTTCAGGAATGGTCTAGTAAGAGGCTTGCCATTGAGTCGTGCAGAAGCAATATACCGATGTGTCTCTGATGTGCGATGTGCGAGAATAGTGAATGTACGACCTCGCCCAACCTGTATTTCTGCTTTAGGTGCATAGGGAGAAGTAAGAGCATATTCGGCACTTGCGGGATTCACAGGATATAAACCTACCATGTTCCACACAAGCCATGCCGACATTTGACCACAGTCATCATTCCCACACAAACCATCTGGGTGTGCACTGTAGAGTTTTTGAATGATGTGGCGTGTTCGTTCGTGAGTGCGGGAAGGCTTACCGGCATAGGTGTAGAGATGAGCGATATGATGGCTCGGCTCATTCCCATGAGCATACTGACCAAGAAGACCACTGATGTCCACCGATGAATTTGTCCCACGTACAGGTTCATCAAGAGTGAACAATGTGTCAAGCTTA
Organism: Candidatus Kapaibacterium sp.; assembly: GCA_025055035.1. GTDB lineage: Bacteria > Bacteroidota > Ignavibacteria > Kapaibacteriales > UBA4661 > PH2015. The sequence goes on along the minus strand of JANWZB010000007.1, from coordinate 19,402 downwards.
CGGATAAAGCTTTGTGTGCCACCGTATGCTTGAATCAAGCCCTCGATATCATGGGGTACAAACCATGCATAATGCCATGCATTGCCTTCGGTGTACTCAGCATCAAAGCTGTGGTCGGAATAGAGTGGGTCAAATGGTAATTTCCAAGAGCTATCGGATAGCCTCGCGCGCATAAAACGTGTTGCTGTGTCGAGCACGTTGCGCCAGTACTGAGAGCGCTTACGAAATTCTCGCTCGTCGTTAGATTTACCAAGCAAACGTGCAGTTTCGGCAATACACCAGTCTGCAAATGCAAATTCTAGCGTCTTGGTAACGGAAAATCCGTCTTTGTCGTGTGGAACGAAACCGTATTGTCGGTACAGATTCACGCAGAGTGTGTCTTCATTTGCAGAGGCTTTCATGGCGCGATACGCCTGCTCTGCTTCACGCTTCGACAGAAAGCCTTTGCGTATAGCATCAGCAAGTACAGGGACGGCATTGTATCCTGTCATAGTTTTCGTTTCTGTTCCCCACAAAGACCACACAGGAAGAACGCCAAAACTGTAGTAATGGTCGAGGAGTGATAGCAGCATATCTCGGACGCGTTCCTGTTGTACGAGGGTAAACAGTGGGTGAACAGCACGGAAGGTATCCCACAAAGAAAACACATCGTAGCGAATAGTACGTGTGCGCTTGACAGGGAAAAAGGTTGTCTTCGGATTGGTAAAAACAAAGTTAAAGCGGCTTTCTTGATATGTGCCATGTGCATCAGAAAAGCGCATAGGAGCCAGAAATGTATGGTAGAGCGCTGTTACAAACATTGTTTGGATACTATCTGCAACATCGAACAAACGGATTTTTTGCAATTCCTTGCGCCAAGCTGCTTGTGTTGCATCGCGTATAGTGTCGAACGATTTCCCTTGCACGTCCTGCAGCGCTGCAAGAGCAGCTTCCTCACTTACAGAAGACAAACCAACTTTGATAGTGAGAGGTGCAAGAGATTGGTTCGTAAACTCAAAGAATGCCCGTGTATTCTTTCCTTGCAACTCACGCGGCATATCCTGTATAGTTGCGGAATCCCGAAGCCCTTGCCAAACAACACATGGTCGTGAGAACTCGATTGCAAAAAAGACACGCTGTGCTCGTGCCCAACCCGTAGAGAAACGGTACCCTGAAACAAGAGTATTGGAACGCACACGAAGAAATGCATCGGTTGTATTATCCCAATTCACAGCAAAGCTGAGGTCAAGCACAATACCAGCACGTATGCTGTTGGGGAATGTATAGCGATGAACGCCTACAAGTTCCGATGCTGTAAGCTCAGCAGTAATGCCGCGTGCAGGGCTTGGTTTCCCAAAACTTGAGTCGGCGAACTGTACACGATAGTATCCTGCTGTTGCTGTTTCATTTGTATGAGAAAACTGTGCGCACCAATCGGTTAATCGGCGTGCGCCATCCTGCCGTGTTCCGTATCGTGCTGTATCTTTACCACCAACCCATCGCACAGAAGCAAGGTTTGGCCTGTCATCGGGAGTATTGATATTGATAGGCATGATGGAAATATCAAGGAAATCTCCAATTCCTGTTCCGCTTATATGCGTATGGCTGAAGCCGGCAATAATACTGTCGCTATAGTGGTAGCCACTGCACCAGTCCCATCCCTCAATGCCATTATCAGGACTAAGCTGAATCATGCCGAAAGGAGCAGTAGCCCCCGGATAGGTATGACCATGTCCTGCCGTACCAATCAATGGTTGAACGTAGCGCAGAATATCGTACTTGTGCTGCTGCGAAGCAGAACGATGGTTTTGCGCGACCAGTGTCCCTGATAGGAGCAGAGCAAAGATTCGACACGCACATTGCGAGAGAGAGGAAAAAGACATACAGAGCTATGGCAAAAGAAGATTTCCAAAAATATCCACTGGTATGCGTTCAAATGGCATCAGTGCTGTTTGAAGTATCTGTGCGCAGTCCTTACGCGTGAGCGGCATAGTGCGAAGTGCTGGTGTATTCATTAGGGACCATATCATGTTGTGCGAGCCGCGCACAACAAAGCGTTGCAACGGTCGTAAGATTGCCAGCGCTTCACCAACAGTGATTGTTGTATCTACTTGTGGTGTGGGAACAAGACTCCTGGCGGCTTTACTAGGAAGAGACTGGGAAAGTGCTGTAATAAACTCTGCGTGAGTCATAGTAGAGTCAGGATAAAACCATGTTTGGTTTGCCCATTTGTACGGTATACCTGTCCCACGTAATGCCCCGACAACCGCGATTTTCTGTATCGCTTCGAAGTTTGGGTGCTCTGGAGGAACATCCAAAAAAGGCAGAAGCCAGCATCGTGCCTGGAGTAGCGCTTGCTGAACGGAACGTACAGCAATATATGCTGGAGCTTGTCGGCTGCGCACAGACAAAGCTGCAAGTGCTCCAGCTGCTTGACCAATCAGCATAACGCAGGGCTGAAGCCGCGTTGAGCCGTTCATGATATTGCTAACAGAAATGCATTTTTCGGCTGCAATGAGATTAATAGAGCTATTGCTTGTAATGCTGCGAGATGCTGGCGAGCCTTGCTGGGCGCTCTGCGGAATAAGGCTGCCAAGAGGAATAGAGAATGAGGGTATTGCTGGAAAATGAATGGTAGGGAGTCTATCGGGGTAAGGATATCGTGCATGGTGATGATCAACAGGATAATCGCCTACGGCAATAGCAGTACGGTACAGGTTACTGGAGTATGGCTGCAGTGCATGATTAATTGTCATGCGAACAAGCCCGCGTAGACGCCGTGCTTCGCGGTGGTACGGAATCAGCGCTAGAGAATCTGGTGTTGGGAATTCATCATCAGCTAAGCCAAGATACCGAAATCCAAGCGTTGATTGAATATGATATACGAAGCGTAGTGTACGTTGCTTCGCAGCCATATAGCCTTCGCGCTGTTCGCTAGGTGGCTTGCCAATGGCATTAAAATAGTAGTCATTACCTTGCCGAGGCCAGTTCAGCATGTATTTTGCACCCTTACCTGTGCGCAGAAAGTCGAATGTCGGCATGCGTCCATAGTCAAGCATAGTTTGCGCGTTGACAAGTGTGCTGTCGCATGGTGCTGTGTAGCAGGATTCTTTACAGCAACCATCGAACTCACGAGGGTCATATCCAAAAGGCTTCGGTATTCTGCGGTCTGCGCTATTGCCTAGCTGAACGCGATAGTCTTTGAGAATAGCAACCCACGTGAGGTCCTGAATCACTGGTATTGCTGTGTCGGGAGCAGAAGCTTCACCTGTTGAAGTACGATGTTCCATGCCAACATCAAAAGGTAGCCCCGCAAGTTCAAGTATGTCGCCTAGTTCTGTTGCGTCGATAACAACAAGAGGGCTGACGTCGAATATAGCAGAGGAATCATTCAGTGCGGCAAAGCGTACGCGGGTGATACGCTTGCCTGCTTTCTCGACAGCAATAGGATAGAAGCCATAGCGGATGGTAAGGTTGCGAGATTCTTGTAGTGCCATAGCTTTCCAGATGCTATCGCCAACATGCGGTTCAAAAAGTGTATTGCTAACCCAACCTGTTTCAACATGTGCTGCGCCGCCATAGTGCTGGCGAATTTTCTCGCGGAATTCCCCCCATAAACCGCTTGGGAGACGGTGATTACCATCGGTTGCACCGACCCCAGCGCTTGTAAGCATTCCTCCAAGCCATGGTGTCGCTTCGACAATGAGAACTTTTGCCCCCATGCGAGCTGCCTGTATTCCTGCTGTAATCCCACTTGTACCACCGCCAACAATCAGAATATCTGTCCGTGTGTGCTGTTGAGAAATGATAGTGTTGGGGGCGGCACTATAGCTATGGAGATGCACTCCCACAAACGAATGTGCGACGATGATGGCTGCAGCGACGAGTTTATGTCGGTGGTATGTGAGCATATTCACAATAGCGACGGTATAAATGGTGTGCTTGTATGTAGGCAGAGTGAGGGCTCATGAAATGGGAAAATTCAAAGGTGATAGCTTTTTCGATACCTGCTGCTTGTGCTGCTTCGAGCTTGAGGCGCAATTTTTCCCACTTAATAGGTAGAAACTTGATAGGCATGTCGCGGTCGAATGATTCGACGTTTGTCCACGAGCGCATACTGTAGCGGTCTGCGAGCTGTTTGTTAAGGCGCAAATACTCCTCAAGCTCGTGATACTCAACATGACCATCTTGAAATGCTAGAATATCAACTGCACCTTGAATACCGTGTAGAATCTCATTCCATGTACGCTCATGCTCCTGCAAGCCAATACTTTCAGGCTTGCTAAGAGTTGGGGAATATTGCGATACAGCTTTAACACCATCGATATAGGGTGAAATAAGCACAGGTAAGCCTCCAGAAACATCTTTACAATGGTTGCCAAGCCGAGCAAAAACTTGAATAATGCTACCAACACGACGGCTAACCTCAAGGGAAAGATACCAGCCGCCAAATGCAGGAGATGAACCATAGCGTTTCCATGCTTCTTCAATAACTTTCATGTTTACTTCGATGTCGCGTTGAAAAGCAGAAGTCGTCCAATAACGCTCATCGCTCCAGAATCGTCCTGAGTCGTACGTGCCAAAGAAAAGCTTCATATCATGCTGCTCGGCAAGTTTGAGAAACATTGCGATGAGATCTGTCGATGGTACGTAGCTATGTTCTTCGCGTTGCAGCACAGCGCTTGGATATGTGACCCAGCGGCGGTATCCACAACGAATAACAATCGCAGTATCGATACCGATGTGGCGCATAACCTTAAAATCCTGTGCCCATTCAGCTTCGCTCCAGTTTTGATGAGGTATATCATGGCTGATTTCGTCGAGGAATGTGCCGGTAATGCGCATAATTAAATGTGTGGTGGTGATGTAGTATAAGACGTTAGCAATTAGGTACAGCTATTGAGTTCTTTGTGATGCTACAACATGATGTCACAACGAAAAGATACAAAAATTCTGTATGTGCGTAAAGATAAAGTATGAGGACGTGTTTAGGCATTGCAGGTGTACAGAAGAGTTTGTATATTTGGCGCACCACATTAACGCAAAAATCCCTCTATCGTTTGTGTGTTCGACAGCCACGCGTGACACGCAACAATCTTCCGCCAAAGCTTTTATGATGCCCTTCTTCAACGCGCTGTGTCAAGCACTGTTACTTCTCTATGTGCTATGTAGTGCTTGTGCACCACAACAGCAAGGACCACAAGTCATCACCCGACCTACGGACACCACCCGCCCAGCAACTCAAACTGCTACTCCAGAAGTCCGTGGTGTATGGCTAACGCTTGCTGGGAGTACAGTATTCGACTCGCGTCAAAATATCGCGACGGCAATGCGCATTCTCAAGGAACATGGCTTCAATACAGTGTTTCCTGTAGTATGGGCGCGTGGGTACACGTTGTGGCGCTCTCAACGCATGGAGCGGGAATTTGGTATGCCAATAGGCGCGCAGTTTGGCTCGCGCGATGTCTTGCGGGAAACAATCGAAGAAGCACGATTGCAGGGCTTGGCAGTTATTCCATGGTTCGAATATGGGTTTGCAACATTCAACAGCGCACTCGGAACGCCTCCAGGTGCAATCCTGGCAAAATATCCTCAATGGGCATGTATCGGGCGCGATGGTCAAATTGTTGTCAAAAACGGCTTTTATTGGATGAATGCGCTGGATTCCACTGTGCAGAACTTCATGACAGATCTTATTATGGAGGTTGTCAATAACTACGATATTGACGGCATTCAAGGGGACGACCGCATGCCTGCAATGCCAAGCGAAGGCGGATATGATTCGGCAACCGTTACACGCTACCGCAGAGAAACAGGGCGTGCTGCTCCACAGGATTTCAAAGATTCTGCATGGGTAGCATGGAGAGCAAATAAGCTGACCGAGTGGCTCGCACGCCTACGTCAAACAGTGAAAGCGCGCAAGAGTAGCTTGATTTTCGCAATGTCTCCTAGTCCCTTTCCGTTTGGACAGGTTGAATATCTCCAAGACTCTCCAACGTGGATGCAGCGTGGGCTTGTCGATTTGCTCAGCACGCAACTGTATAGACGCGACTTGCCCTCGTATCAAACGCTTCTTGTGCAGCTACAATCGCAAATGCCGATAAGTGCTCGCCGAAAAATGGCTCCGGGAGTGCTTGGGCGCGCAGACCCCTTCATTGCATCTGCACAGCTCCTTTCCGACTGTATAACAGCAAATCGTACTGCAGGTATGATTGGCTCGGCAATATTTTATTACGAAGCACTCACTCCGAACAATAACGAGAATGCACGTGCCTTGCGGCAAGGAGTATATCGCCTTGATGCTGCATTTCCGAGAGATAGCCTGCTTAGACCCTAGCCGATAGTGGTGGTAAGTGCACTACGTACATTGCTAGCAATCCTTTTGGTTTCACTGAATGTTTCACTTTGTTTGTGTTCTTTATGAAGAAGTACGTACTTTGGTATGCTTGCATGATAGTGTGTGCAGCAATCCTGTGTATAATAAAGCTCTCTGCACCAGTCTATGCACAAGCCTCGCGCACTGTTACAGGAACAGTTGTCTCTAAGGCAGATGGTAAACCGCTGCCCGGGGTTAAGGTTGTTGTGAAAGGCTCCGTTCGTGGTGCAGTAACTGATAAAGCTGGAAGTTTTAGCATAACAGCCCAAGTAGGGCAGACACTTGTTGCAACTCTGGTTGGATACAAAAAAGCAGAGGCGAAAGTACCGCAGGAGGGTACAGTAAATATCGAGCTTACACTCGATGAAGTACTGCTCGACGAAGTCGTTGTAACGGCAATCGGGATTGAGCGTGAACGTAAATCACTAGGGTACGCTATTTCGACGGTGCAGGGAGAATCCCTCACGCAGGCTCGCGAACTCAATGTTGCCAATGCTCTTGTGGGGCGTGTTGCTGGTGTGCGGGTAAATATTGGACAGACAGGACCCGGAGGCTCAAGTCGCGTGATTATTCGGGGCGAAAAGCAACTTACTGGTAACAATCAGCCGCTGTACGTTGTCGATGGTATTCCAATTGACAACGAGTCGCCAAACCAAGCAGGACAATTCGGTGGTACGGACTTTGGCGATGGGATTCAAAGTATCAATCCTGACGATATTGAAACTATCAGCGTTCTCAAAGGTGCTGCTGCTTCTGCGCTGTATGGAACTCGCGCACAAAACGGGGTGATTGTCATTACCACGAAAAAGGGTGTTGCGCGCGAAGGTATCGGCGTAGAATACAACGGTAATCTGACCTTCGACACGCCACTTGTGCTCCCTGACTATCAGAACGAGTATGGGCATGGCGATAGAGGTGTTGTGCCGGCAACGCAGACTGCAGTATTGCTCGTTGGCACAAACTCCTGGGGCGCACGTATGGACGGCTCTGAACAAATGTTTTTCGACGGTGTGCGCCGCCCTTATATTCCACAGCCAAACAATATTCGGGATTTTTATCAAACAGGACGCACAGTTACCAACACTGTGTCGCTTGTAGGCGGAAATCAAGCCTCAAACTTCCGCTTTTCTATCTCGAACATGGACAATGTGAGTATTGTTCCAAACACATCGCTCAACCGCCTAACGCTAACGCTGCGCGGGCAAGCACAGCTTGGTGAACGTATCATGGCGGATGTGAAGGCAAACTACATCCGCGAATATGCGCCGAATCGCCCCTCGCTATCCGATGCTGCGGATAATCCTGCTCGTTCACTCAATGCTCTGCCGCGCAGTATTGATATCAATTGGCTGCGTGATTACCGTAACCCCAACCCAACAAGCAATTTAGATATTCAGCGCCGCTGGCAAACGCGCGATAACTTTAGCCCTAATCCTTTCTGGTCTGTGTACGAAAATCGCAACCCTTCCTTCCGAGACCGCTTGATTGCTACTGCACTTGTTCGCTATCAAGTTGCTGAACCACTTTCTGTGATGGTGCGTGCCGGACGTGATGCCTATAACTATCGCCAAGCACTTATCGACCCGCAAGGAACACTCAACAAACCTGATGGCGATATTTTAGAGCGCAACATCTTTCAAGAGGAAATTAACGCAGACTTTCTCATAACGTATGACCAAGAAGTCTTCGATGACCTGCGTCTGACAGTCAACGCTGGTGGCAATACGATGTTTCGTAAGAATGAGCAGTTCTCTATTCTTGGGCAACAGTTCATTACGCGCAACTTTTTTGCTGTAACAAATACCGTCGTGCGGGAAGCTGGATACGCATTAAACCAGAAGATGATTAACTCCTTTTACGGATCAGCGACGTTTTCTTACAAGGATTACCTGTTTGTAGAAGTTACAGCACGAAACGATTGGTCTTCGACGCTGCCGCTAAACAACAACTCATACTTCTATCCTTCGGTGAATGCAACGTTTAATGTAACGGAAGCATTTGGATTACAGAAAGACATACCACTAGCGAAAGTTCGCGCTTCGTGGGCACAAGTCGGTGGTGATACCGACCCGTACCAATTGGAGTTGTTATATGCTTTCGCTGCACTGCCCTACACAGCAGGGCGCAACCAAAATATGATTTTAGCACAAGCACCGCAGTTTAATATTCCGAACTCTCAGCTGAAACCAACAATCTCCAATAATATTGAGGCAGGAATTGACCTGAAGCTGTTGGATGGGCGTTTAGGCTTCGATATTACATACTATCAGCAAGATGTACGTAACCAGATTATTCCGATCACCATTTCACCAACAACGGGCTTCACGGGAGCACTAATTAACGCGGGGCGCATTACCAATGAAGGTATTGAGGTGATGGTAACAGGCATTCCAATACGGACACCCGAATTTACATGGGAGACCTCGTTCAACATTGCGCGTAACTGGAATCTAGTAGCAGAGCTATATCCGGGCATTCGTAATCTTGATATTGGTGCAGCACGTGTTGGAGCAACAGTGCTTGCAGTAGAACGTCAGGCGTATGGGGTTATTCGCGGTGTTGCTTTTCTGCGTGATTCCTCGCAAGCAGGCTTCCCAATCGTGTATGATGCACGGACAGGGTTGCCAGTGCGCGACCCAATTGCAAAGGACTTGGGTAATGCTATCCCTGATGCAATTGGCGGCTGGTCGAACACGTTTAGCTTCTTTGGATTTACGCTCAGCGCTCTTATTGATTTTCGTGTTGGTGGAAAAATCTTTTCCCTTACCAATGCTAACGCCTACATCGCCGGGCAGCACAAGGGAACGCTCGTAGGGCGCGAAGGTGCTCGCCCTGATAGCATTCTGGCAGTTGGGGTGATGAATGTCGGGACAACAGCAGCACCGATGTATGTGCAGAATACACGCCGTGCATATGTGCAAGACTTCTGGACAAGCTATGGCGGTGTTACCGAAGCCTTTATGTATGATGCAACGTTCGTCAAACTTCGTGAGGTAACGCTGGGATATAACCTTACCCAAAGCGATTTGCGTGATACATTCCTCAGTGGCATTCTGACTGGAGCGAGAATCTCTGTTGTTATGCGCAATGCAGCGATTCTACTATCCAACATCCCCAACGTTGATCCAGAATCAAACTATAGCAATGGAAATGCTCAAGGCTTAGAGTATAACTCGCTACCAAGTACTCGCAGCGTGGGCGTAAACCTCACCCTGAAGTTCTAAGTGTGTGTGCTACGCCACTACTGTATTGTGTTGTACTAACAATCGTCATTCCTGAAACCTTCATCATTTTGCTTCTATGATTACTATGAAAACACTTGCTTTCTTACACGTGCGTATGTACATACGAGCGAGCGCAGCTGTAGCGCTACTGTGGCTATCGGCATGTACGGCAGGATTTCAAGAACTTAATACCAATCCCACGCAAGTAACAAATGTTGACCCGCTGCTTATGTTCTCGAACATGCAGCTGCGTACAGCGGGCGACTGGTTCGAGCAGCAAACGTACAACTACACAGCAATTTCGTGTGTTGTACAGCATCTTTCCCCAAAGACCGCAGAGTTTGCCGCCGAGATGTATCGTGGTATGCCGAATGCTCAATGGGAATGGTGGTATGCTGGGCGTGGAATTATTGGCCAGCCGGGCATTGTAAAGTTCGTTACTGATATTATTGAGCGCGCTAAAAAAGACCCCAATGATGTGAATATCTTGTCTGCTGCACGAATCTGGCGGGCATTTATTTTCCACCGCATTACAGATTTATTCGGGGATGTGCCATACTTCCAAGCGGGGCGCGGCTTTTACGACCGCAACTTTACGCCTAAGTATGATACACAAGAGGAAATCTATCGGGATATGCTGAAAGAGCTGAGAGAAGCGGTGGCTGCGTTTGATAATACCAAGCGCACACTGACAACGAATGATGGTGTCTATCGTGGAGACCTCACGCGGTGGCGTAGGTTTGGCAATTCTCTACGATTGCGCCTAGCAATGCGCTTAACAAAAGTTGATCCTGCCACAGCGCGACGTGAAGCCGAAGAAGCAATTGCCGCAGGCGTTATGCAAAGTAATGCTGATATGGCATGGATCGACCATGCAAATGGCGCACGTGTACAGCAAAGTCCAACATGGCAAACACTCAATCAGTTTGATGACTATCGCCTTAGTGAGACATTTGTGAGCTTGCTCGATAGTACTAACGACCCGCGCCTGCGCATCATCAACAATGAACCGACACGACCAAATCGTGGCTTGCCTAATGGCATTACATCGGTACAACGCACAAATCTTGGTTCTGCAGGTCTTGCGCGTGTAGGAACACACCTTGCCTCGCCAAATCGCGATTCGCCATCTATCTTTATGACGTATGCCGAAGTAGAGTTTCTTATGGCAGAGGCAGCATGGCGAGGCTGGAGAACGCCACGCAGTGCGCGAGAGCATTATGAAGCTGGCATTCGTGCGGCAATGACCCAGTACTCTATCTGTCCGAACAATCCGCCAATACCAACAACAGCTCAAATCGACGCGTATATCGCGCATCCACGCATTGCCTACAATCAAGCAAATGCTCTGGAGCAAATCATTACCCAAAAGTGGATTTGCACATTCCTTGATGGTCTCGAGCCATACGCAGAATGGCGCAGAACGGGCTTCCCACGCCTTCGCCAGTTAAATCCTGTTGGGAATGTTACTGGTGGTCAAGTGCCACGTCGTTGCCAATACCCACAAAGTGAGCAAATCTTCAATCCTGATGGTGTAAATGCAGCGCTTGCTCGTCTCAACATTAACGAGTATAATGTTTTTCTAGCACGGGTCTGGTGGGATAGACCGTAACCAATAAGGATCACAGGCTGTAGCCCGCTAAGTTAGCGGGCTACGCTGTTTGCTGTAGTGTTATGAAACGCAGTCTGAGCCTTGATGCTCTTCGCGGGATTGCTATTCTGGGTATGGTGCTCTCGGGGAGTGTTACATTTCGCGGTGAGCTTCCTGCATGGATGTATCATGCGCAGGTGCCGCCGCCTGAATATCGCTTTATTCCAACACTGCCAGGTATTACGTGGGTAGACTTGGTCTTTCCCTTCTTTCTATTCTCGATGGGTGCGGCAATTCCTTATTCTTTCCGCCACAGAGCGCTCCCAACGACGTTGCGTGCGTATGCTGCTACAGTTGCTCGCATTCTTCAGCGTGGGATACTTCTCGCATTCTTTGCTATCGTTGTGCAGCATATCACAACATTCGCTCGTTCTCATCCGGAGCAGGTAGGCGTGCCTGCATGGCTTGCACCATGTGTTGGAATCGTAGGCTATGCACTGTTATTTCTTGTCTTTGTGCGCTTCCCTGACACATCTATGCTCACCCAGCACTGGCGTATTCTGCTGCGTGCTGCAGGTTTTGTGCTTATTGGAACGCTCGTCATAGTGCTGCCGTATCCAGAGCATCCAGAGTTTGGAACACGATGGAGTTTGTACCGCAGTGATATTATCCTGCTTGTTCTGTCAAATGTGGCGGTTGCAGGTGCGATTGTATGGCTCTTCACGCGCGACAATGTTCTGCTGCGCTTAGGGCTGCTAGTATTTTTTCTTGGTATACGCTTGTCGCTACACGAGCCGCAGTTTGTTGGTTCGTGGCAGCATTGGCTATGGTTTGCTACTCCTGCACCATGCCTCTTCAAAGTCTACTTTTTGCAGTATCTGTTTATCGTGCTTGTTGGTACTGTTGCAGGAGAAATGCTACTCAATGCACAGCACGATGCTGAGCAAGAGCAGCAAGATGGTACAGGTATCTTGCGCTTACCAGTGAGTTACATTCCCATTGCCTGTGTAAGTGGTGCATTTATACCAGCCAACCTTGTTGGGCTATACACTCGTGAACTTTGGTGGAACATGGTTGTGAATCTGACACTTATCGCTATAGGAACCTGGTTACTTCAGCGTGATAGAAGCGCTACAGTAGTAGGCCGCTTGTATCACCAGTTGTGGTATTGGGGCATATACTGGCTCTTGCTGGGGCTCACATTCGAAGTGTTTGAAGGCGGCATCAAGAAGGATAAATCGACGTTGTCTTACTACTTTCTGACTGATGGTCTCGCTTTCTTGTTCCTGATATCACTGCACTGCTGCATTGAGACAGTAAGGCTGTGGAAGCCTCTACGATACTGCGTAATAGGCATTGTAGAGTGCGGTCAAAACCCAATGATTGCGTATGTTACAGGCGGAATGCTAGTGATGCCCATTATTCGCTTGCTGGGACTTGATACATGGTACGAAACAGCATTTCGTGGTGCATGGCTTGGATTCTTGCGTGGTGTGCTGTTTACAGTGTGTGTTGTTGGTATAACGCAGTGGTGGACGCGTCGTAAAATATTCTGGCGAACATAAACACAGCGTGCCAAATTAATTAATTTACACCGTCAAGGCTTGGCAACACTATGAAACGACGTGCTCTTTTGTCTGGTGCGGCAGCTTCGTTTATAATACCCTCATTTGCTATCGCACAACAGCGGACATCTACATCACCAAAGTCTAAAACAATGAAACTTCTCAAACCGAAAGCATTGCAACGTGGCATGACTATCGGACTTGTGTTTCCTGCTGGCTGGACAGCAATGAGTGCTGTTGAAGTAGGAAAAGCGTATCTGGAACAACTGGGGTTTCGTGTAGTGCTCGGCAGTAACGCTGGAAAGCAATACGGATACTTTTCAGCAACTGACAAGGAGCGTGCAGCAGAGTTTATGGCTGCGGTGGAAAATCCAGCAATTGATGGTATTATTTGTGCTCGTGGCGGTTACGGCACAATGCGCATGCTCGAACTACTAGACTATAGCGTCATTCGCAAGCATCCGAAAGTGATTTGTGGATACTCAGATATTACAGCTCTTATCAACACGATTTATCAGCGTAGCGGTCTTGTAACATTTCATGGTCCGGGTGCACTTGGTGCATTTTCTGCACTCACAGAGAGGAGCTTTCTTGAGGTTCTAACGACAGATTCCGACAGTGCTAAAAAGCCGTTTTCCCCGATTGTTATGCCTCCTGCAGAGGGCTGGAAAACTCTCTCGCGAGGAGCAACAGGCAGAGCGCGAGGTCGCCTTGTAGGTGGAAACTTGACCCTATTGTCCATGACAACAGGGACATCGCTCGATATCAACACAAAAGGCGCATTGCTCTTTCTGGAAGATGTGACAGAAGAACCATACCGTATAGACCGTATGATAACGCAGCTTCTCCTTGCTGGTAAGCTGCAGGTATGTGCTGGCATTGTGATTGGTCAATGGACAGACTGCGAGCCTAAAGATGCTGCGCATTCTTTCACCGTGGAAGAAGTGCTAGAAGACCGCTTGCAAGGCTTAGGAATACCAATTGTTACGGGTTTACAGTTCGGACATGTAGACGATAAGTACACGTATCCAATAGGAGTGCAAGCTGAGCTGGACGCTGAGCAAGGTACACTCACGCTTCTTGAGCCTGCGGTGCATGCGTAAGATTATGTGCTCTATACCTAATTTGATGATAACAAGAAAGGAGAACCAATGGATTTTCGCTTGCTAGCCGAATGCTATCGTGATGAGCTTTTTACCAATATTCTACCGTTCTGGCTTCAGCACTCAATAGACCATGAGTGTGGAGGATTCTTCACGTGTCTAGATCGCTATGGCAATGTGTATGACACCGATAAATTTATCTGGCTACAGGGGCGCCAGGTGTGGACATTTGCTATGCTGTACAATCGTGTAGAACGGCGTCAAGAGTGGCTCGATGTAGCATTGCATGGTGCTAGATTTCTTGAACGCTACGGCGCAGATGCTGAGGGGAATTATTATTTTTCGCTGACGCGCGAGGGCAAGCCACTTGTGCAGCCGTATAATATTTTCTCTGATTGCTTTGCATGCATGGCATTTGCTCAACTAGGAGTTGCAACAGGTGATAATCAATACAAGGAGCTCGCACGATCTATTTTTCACAACATTCTTCGGCGGCAGCACAACTGGAAAGGAGTATACAATAAAGCTGTTCCTGGAACGCGCCCACTCAAAAATTTTTCGTTGCCGATGATTCTCAGTAATCTAACGCTTGAGCTAGAAGATAGTCTTCCACACAGCGAGGTAGAAGCAATCCTTGATACGTGCGTTCACGAAGTCATGCGCGTGTTCCTACGCCATGAGGGCGTAGGGGAAGGATTGATTCTAGAAAATGTTGGTCTCAACGGTGAGTTCTGTAATTGCTTTGATGGGCGACTACTCAACCCAGGACACGGTATTGAGGCAATGTGGTTTATTATGGATATTGCTCGCCGTCGCGATGATGTCGAGCTAATAAAACGATGTAAAGATACAACATTGCGTATTCTGGAGCATGCGTGGGATAGGGAGTATGGTGGTATATTCTACTTTCTGGACGTTTTAGGATACCCGACACAGCAGCTAGAGTGGGACCAAAAGCTCTGGTGGGTGCACGCAGAAACGCTGGTTGCTCTAGCAAAAGCATACTTCTACACTCAAGATGCGCAAGTTCTGCCATGGCTAGAACGTGTTCATACATATACATGGCAGCACTTCCGCGATACACAGGCAGGCGCAGGTGAGTGGTTTGGGTATCTTAATCGCCGAGGCGAAGTGCTACTGTCACTGAAAGGTGGAAAATGGAAAGGATGCTTTCATATTCCGCGTGCACTCTATCAATGCTGGAAAACGTTCGAAGCAATAAGCGAGCTGTAGAACTCTGTACCACTACGATAGACACATAATGGATACTATAATGGATACCGCGGCAAGGCAGTACATTGCTCTTGCAGGCATTATCGTCGTGCTGAATATCGCGCTTCAGCAGCTGCAGGCGCAAATGCCAACTATAGGAAAAGAGCACACCAGACCCCAAGCGCTACAGTATCAGGGTGTAGCACTTGTTGCAGATTTGCACAATCGGTATCGCATTCTAGCGAATGAGCCATACTGGAGGCAAGGAAATTATGAATGTACGCTCGATGCCTATATACCTCGCTATGCTGTACAGCCTGTTCCAACAGTTATAATGATTCATGGTGGTGGCTGGGTCAGTGGAACCAAGGAGATAGCACAGATGCACATTATACCGTATCTCGCGATGGGCTTTGCTGTTGTGAATGTAGGGTATCGTTTAGGGCACATTGCTCCTGCTCCTGCTGCTGTGGAGGATATACGTGCTGCGCTACGATGGATTGGTCGCAATAGTAAGACGTACATGCTTGATACAGCTGCACTCATTGTTACGGGACATTCTGCTGGAGGCCATCTCGCACTTTTGGCGGGAATGCTTCCACCAAACAGTGAATTTGACCGTGCTAGTGTCATGGATGCTCGTCCGCCGCGTATTGCTGCTATTATCAACTGGTTTGGTATTACTGATGTTACTGACCAAATTGATGGGGGCGAACATGTACGCGAGTATGCTGTTCGGTGGTTCGGGAGAGAACAGAATAGGGAACTAGCAAGGCGCATTTCCCCACTAACATATGTACGCAAAGGGCTACCGCCTATTCTTACTATTCATGGTAATGCAGATTCTGTCGTTCCATATTCTCATGCTATGCGCTTGCATGAAGCTCTAGCTGCTGCTGGTGCTTCTCATCGCTTATACACGATTCCGCGTGGTGGGCATGGTGGGTTTTCTATAGAGGAAACGGTGAAAGCGTATATGGTTATTCAAGAATTTCTCCAGCAGCATCACCTATTGAGCAAACCATAATCACAGCTTTCCTATGTCGAACATCATATGCGTGGCAGGAATGATTGCTGTTCATTCTTGTCTATGTGCTCAAACAATTACCACACAAGCGACTGCACACCAGATTCCTCATGTGCGTGGGGTATGGCTTACGAATGTTGACAGTGATGCTCTGTACAGCCGAGAAAAGATTCGCGCTGCTGTACAAACCTGTGCTGAGCTTGGCTTTAACACTATATTTGTTGTGGTGTGGAATCGTGCTATGACGACATATCCAAGTGATGTTATGCAGAGATTGACAGGAGTACGCATTGATCCTGTGCTCACAAGAGAGGATAAGCAACGCGACCCCTTGCGCGAACTTTTGGCAGAGGCGAAGCCACGCGGCATAAAGGTCATAGCATGGTTCGAGTTTGGATTTTCGTGCTCGTATGACCAGCCAGATGGTGGTGTAATTATTCGCGCAAAGCCACATTGGGCTGCTCGAGATGTGCATGGAAAGATCGTATCTAAAAATAAGTTCCAGTGGATGAATGCATTCCACCCAGAGGTACAAGATTTTATTATGGCTTTGCTAAAAGAAGTTGTGCAGCAGTATGATGTCGACGGCATTCAAGGCGATGACCGCTTACCTGCGCTACCGAGCGAAGCAGGATACGACGACTACACTCGCAATCTCTACAAATCTGAGCATGGGACATTTCCTCCGCCATATGCGAAGGATTATGAATGGGTACGCTGGCGAGCAGAGAAGCTCAGCGCGTATATGCAGCGTATATATATAGAACTCAAGGCGCTGAAGCCATCGCTGCTTATCTCTATGTCGCCTAGCATCTATCCATGGAGTGTGGAAGAATACTTGCAAGATTGGGTAACATGGGTACGCGAAGGCTGGGTAGATATTGTTTGCCCGCAAGTTTATCGCTACAGCATCGATGCCTACAAGCGTGAGCTCGATAAAATTGTAACACAGCAAATTCACCCAAAAGATCATCACAAGTGTGCGCCCGGTATCCTTCTGAAGGTTGGCTCTTACGTAGCTTCTGAGCAGCTTCTGCGCATGATGATTGACCACAACCGTTCGCGCGGACTCAATAGCGAGGTCTATTTCTTCTTTGAGGGTGTCAAGAAGTATCCAGAGCTTTTCAAAGAGTTGAATGGTGTTCGAAAGTGAATGCTCTGTAGGTCTAGGCAAAAATAATAAAGCCGCTTTCCTGTGCCTAACGAAAGCGGCTTTTTTGTCGAAGAGTAGTGCAGAATGATTCTAATTCGTGCCACCACCGTCGGTTGTGGGAACGGGGTAGAACTGTGGAATAACATCACCTGGTCGATCAATAGGCAGCTGGCTTAGGCGGTTGAAGCGACGCATGTCAATCCAGCGATGTCCTTCACCAAAAAGCGAATAGCGGCGCTCATAGAGCAAGCGGTCGAGAGCATTAGATGCAGTAAAGGTTGTCGAGGTGTATTCTGGAACGCCAGCAGCGCGGCGAATGATGTTAAGGTCATTGCGTGCAGCGTCAATATTTGGCGATGCTCCGCGAATATTGGCTTCTGCTCGTAGCAAGAGCAGCTCTTCATTCCGTATGATAGGAATTGGGTCAACGTTGCTTTTAAAGACCGCAAAAGGACGCGTTGCCGTAAGCCCGTCGATGCTAAAGGTTGGTCGAGTAGGAGCGACGTTATTGAGAAATCGGCGGTCTTGAGTTGGGTTCTCACAGTCGCGCTCAAATGAAGGGTGTACCCAAAAGCGTATTGTTGCTGCCATTGGTGGCTCATAGACAGTATTAGCAAGGTCGCCGGGACCAGTGCCGAAGACGAGGTAACAGCCGAGGCGCATTTGAGCAGTGTCCGCCACGATAAACGATTGCTGCAAAGCACTGAGAACAGTTGCATAATCTCCTTGCCATGCTGCTAGGCGTGCGCGTAGAGCGCGATTAAAGCGGGCGAATGTTGCAGGGGTATTAAAGCCTGTGTATCCACGTGAGAGAGTAAATCCATTTGGTCCGCCGCTGAATGTTGTGCCAGCGTTTTGTAAAGCAGCAAAGCCAGCATCAAGGCGTCGTGCTGCTTCTGCATACCCTTCCGAAGGGGCAACAAGATTCACCTCGCGTGGGTTGTCGGGAGCAGGTATTTGAATGGTAAGTCGCTGGAAGACAGAAGCAACAGCCATAAGCTGATGACCAATGACTGTATTTGCAAAGCCTTCGATGCGATTTCGCTCTACACTATTTGCGGGTAAGGATTTAGCACGATCAAGTAGCTTTTGTGCAGCAACCATAACACGATACCGCGGTCCCCAGAATGGCGCAACAAACGGACCGTTCGGATCGAGTCTGCCAGCAATATATTCTACAATCCATCGCGGGTCGCTCAGACCATCAAGGTTATATGCTTCGCGCCCGGCGGCAGAAGTTCCGTAAATGTAGTTCGAAATGCCAAGCCGCATGCCAGATTCTAATCCTGTTACAAGGGCTTGTACTGAAGCAGATTCAAATGTTGGAGCATTAGGGTCAGGAAAATCGAGGCTCTGGCAGGATGGAATGCAGAGTAATGATGCAATGCTTAGCACAAGAACGCTGCCATAACCACTAAGGCGATGTTTCAGCAATATGATGTTCATGATGCTATAATCCTTTCTTGCGATGAAATCATAGTTAGAGTCCGAATTGAATAGTCAGAAATACAGCGCGAGAGGATGGAAATGGTGTTACCTCGATATTCCCACCAATCGCAACATTCCCAAAGTTGCTGACTTCAGGGTCGTAACCACTGTAGTTTGTCCAGAGGTATAAGTTCCGTCCTGTAACACCGATGCGTGCGTAGGGAACAGCCTCGCCAAAAAGCGCGGAGAGTGTTTCGCGGCTGAGATTGTACATGATGCTGGCTTCGCGTAAGCGTGTGTGAGTAGCATCTTCAATCCATTGTGTTTTGCGAGCATTAGCAATTAAGCGGGCGCGCTGTGCTCTGATGCCATCGGGGGTGATGCGACCGTTGTCGGTAAGGAATCGTGTCAGGTTTACCGTAAGACCGCCATTTTGGTGGTCAATCAGGAAGTAGAATGTGAAATCTCCAATACGCAAGTCGTTAGAGAAAGCAAGGTTGAAGTTTGGTTGGGCATCGCCAGCAATCGTACTTCTGTCGACAGTATTGTTGACAATGCGGGTTTGTACGCCAATCATAGTTGTTGGTGGTAATCCTTCCTCGATGCGGAATGTGCCGAGCGCCTGACCAAAGCCACCTGTATTGTACGCTGGCACACCACCCAGACTAACAATTTGCTGGCGAACTTGGAGAAAATTCAAGCGGAATCTCCAATCTATAGCTTCGTTCCTTACAGGATTAAAGA
>JANWZB010000079.1 GCA_025055035.1 Candidatus Kapaibacterium sp. | reverse complement strand
TGCTGCTCCGGGTAGCTCGCTGACGCTAAGCTCACAACTCTTTATAGGCGCTAATGGTGCATTTAACTTCACTGGTAACAACAACAAGCTTATACTTGCTAACTTTAATGCTATTATCACTAGTGGTACAATACAGAACCAGACGCCGACACAGTTCTTTGTAACAAATGGCACCGGTGAGCTACGCCTCAATAGCCTTGTTAATGAAACTTTCTACGTTGGTCCGTCAACAACGGTCTTTTCGCCAATAACAGTTATCAATAATGGTCAGCCAGCAGCATTTAGCGTCCGTACTCCAACAACGCCAACGTTAACGCCTCCTGCTGCAACAGGCAATGCAAGCCTACCGCAGCCAGCGGTGAATCGCCAGTGGAATGTGCGTCAAGTAAGCAATGTTGTTGCGGGTTCACTGATTGCTTTAATTCCGTCATGGACACCAGCACAAGAAGCTGCTGGGTTTAACCGTGCGGCAGCCGTTGTTCGTACAGGTGCCCCAGCAAATCTTGCGTCAACACCGACTCCAGCAGCAACTGATCCCCTATTCAGTGGATACTTCCGGTCGCAGCTGAATGTAACACAAACGGCAGGCAATATTCTTACGGGAACGCCTGTTATTGTACACTCGGAGCCAACACCGCCGACGTCGTTCACCTTTACGCCGATGGCGCAATCTTCGGGTGGGACAATTCGTATTATCGGTACCGGTTTTGTTGCGGGTGCGGTTGTCAGTCTTGGCGGTGTAAATGTCCCGTCGGCTAATGTTACTCTCCGTGTTGGTGCTCCTAACAATCCTGATACACTGGTCGTTGTTGTTCCACCGAATGCAGCATCGGGCAATGTTGGAGTAACGCAAAATGGAGTAACGCGCACAGCCTCAGGCTTTACATTCTTGGGTGCACCACCTCAGCAACCTATTATCCGCGATGTACTCCCCGCACAAGTTCCAGCAGGATTGGGTGATGTTGTAATTACTATCAATGGTGCAGCATTTGGGGTTATGAATCCTCGCGTTGTAGCTGTTGGTAATGGTATTACAGCAACTATCACGCCAATCACCAGCTCGGTAACGAGCATTACAATCAGCGTTCCGGCTGAAATTGTCCGCAACCCCGGTACTCTGCAACTCACGGTTACAAGCACCGAGCGTTTGCCTGTTTCGACGAGCGTGACAATTATTGCTGCTCCAGCCCTTAGCTTGAACAGCATTACGCCGTCGTCCACAACTGGCAACTTGTCGCCATTTGTTATTGCAGTTACTGGTCGTAACTTCTCAGCACAGTCGAGCTTTGTCCTGAGTGATGTACGGCTGACAGTGCTCAGTGTCACTCAGAATAGCGATGGCACGATTACTGCGCGCTTGCTTGTTCCAGCAGGAGTTGTAACAGGTAATTTGACGGTAACAAATGTCAACGGACAGTCTGCGTCGTTGCCGTTCCAAGTGAATAACTTGACTCGCCCGACCATCACGAGTGTCAATCCGCCAATTATTCCGCCAGGCTCGCCGAATACCGTGATTACAATTCGCGGACGGAACGTGCTTCCGGGATTCACGGTCTTCTTTGCTGGCCAGCAGCTGAGTGGTGCGGTACTGACGGGTGACTCAGTCATCACGGTTACAATACCTGCAAGCCTTTTGACCCAAGAAGACCTTGCAGTGCTCACAATTGTAAACCCTGACCTCCAGTCCATTGGATATCGCTTGCCGATTTCTAATGCTGCTCCAGGTGCTGTGAGCCTTGACCTTACAGCAGGCTTGGTACCCAACACTACGACTGCTACAGGTTCTGCATTCCTTATTACCTTGAATGGTGTAGGATTTGCAGGACAGCCGCGTGTCTTCGTTGGTGGTCAACAAATTACTTTGGTCAGCACAAGTGCAACACGTCTGACGGCAATTGTTCCAGGTAGCTTGAATGCTGCGTCGAATGTTCCGGTGATGTATCCTGTGCAAGTGATCAATCCGAACGGTGTATCGTCGAATGCACTGATGCTGACGATTCTACCGAATACCACGCTGCCACCGCCGGCGATTGTTCGCATCACGCCTGCATCGCCCGCGCAAGCTGGTGTTGCGACAGTGATTACGATCATCGGTCAAAACTTCTCGACGAATGCTACTGTTCGTCTTGGTACGACCCAGCTGACTGTAAGCTCGCGTACTGCAACACAACTTGTTGCAACGATTCCGGCAACGGTACCGGCTGGCACGTATACGCTGAGTGTCACGAACCCTGACGGGCAGTTTGCATCGCAGCCATATGTGCTGACATCTGCTGCGACGGGTGTGAGCAGCGATCCGGTTGCTGGCTTCCGCGTGTATCCGAATCCTGCAGTAGAGCAAGTAACTGTGCAGGCGAACGTCGAGCGCGCAGGGAAGCTTGTGATCACGGTAACGAATGCACTTGGTCAGCGTGTGTTGGTAGAAGAGCACAATGCCGCTGTAGGGTTCTTCAGCCGCATGCTCAACCTCCGTGCGTTGCCAGCAGGTTCGTATATGGTAGAAGTAACCGATGGGGTACGCCGCTCGGTTGAGAAAATTGTGAAGAACTAATGGACATTGCCAGAAGGTATCTGGAACCGTTAGTAGGTATTGCTCAATGCCGTCCACTCAGCAAATGGGTGGACGGCATTGGTGTTATAAATGGCTTATATGATTGAATTTTCATTTTGACGCTATCGGTTTGTGCGCTATTTTCCCGTATGGTCACGTTTCTATCTACAAGTGTGAGTAACATGAACACAGCGATTGTTTCTGGTGCAAGTGGAGCAGTGGGAAGAGTAGTAACAGAGCGCTTCTTGAAGGGTGCATGGCGTGTGTATGCATTGACAAGACGTGCTGAGTCGGCGCAAGGACTTTCACAGAATCTATCGCAGTATGGACAGCGTCTTCATGTTGTTGTGTGTGATATAGCAAATCCTTCCTCTGTGCATAACTTCCTGACAACAAGCCAGCTCCACCAATGCCATGCTGTCGTTCACTGTGCTGGTGGAATTCGGGCAGGGACATTAATTGAAGAAACATCACCAGAAGTAGTGCAAGCAATGCTGGAAATAAACTACCTGACAGCCTATAACCTACTGCGTGCAACTCTGCCATTGCTGAAGAGTAGTGGCGGTGCTGTTGTAACGATTGCTGCAACATCAGCATTGCGAGCAGAGATGAAGAAGTCTGCTTATGCTGCTTCGAAAGCTGCACTGATTGCTCTCACCCAGGCAACTGCTCACGAAGGAAAGCAGTACGGTGTGCGTGCAAATTGCATTATTCCGAGCATTATTGATACTCCCGCCAACCGCGAATGGGGAACGCCGGAACAGGTTGTCCATTGGGTGCGGCTAGAACATATTGCCGAAGCTGTGTGGATGCTCT
Source organism: Candidatus Kapaibacterium sp. (assembly GCA_025055035.1). GTDB lineage: Bacteria > Bacteroidota > Ignavibacteria > Kapaibacteriales > UBA4661 > PH2015. The sequence goes on along the minus strand of JANWZB010000079.1, from coordinate 11,453 downwards.
GTACTGATGCGGGACAGGGCATTTCGGGTGCTCTTCTGCCTATGACAGGAACAATGTAACAATCGATGCTGCATTTCGCCCCTTTGAGATGTCGGTTCACCCCTTCGTGCATGGAATTGTGCCGTAAATTTCCTATTTTTCGTGTGCTGCTTGTTGAACCTCTTTTCGTGCTATGGCTATGCGACGCTCTATTTCCTCTCTCTTATTCTGTGCTTTGTTGATGTTGCCTGGTCTGTGGGGAGAGATATATGCCCAAGCCCCTGCATGGTCGAATCCCCTAACTGTAGGGGGTGGTGGTATAAATGACGATTTGGTGCATCATGTTGTTCTGGATGAAGCGAACAACGCTGTGTATGTCTGCGGGTCATTTGTTGGTACGGTGGATTTTGATCCCAGCGCTGGAACAGCAAATCTGACGAGTAATGCTGGAAGCCGCGATATGTATATCGCCAAGTATAATGCAGCAACTGGTGCATACTTGTGGGCAATAGCTATTGGTGGGACGGGAAATGACGATCAAGCACTACGTATGGCACTTGATGCCTCAGGCAACCTCTACGTCTGTGGAACATTTAGCGGAACGGCAGATTTTAATCCATTGGGTGTGCCGCTTATAGCAACATCTGTTGCATCGCCGGGAGGCTTCATTGCTCGGTATTCGCCTTCAGGACTCTGCGACTGGGTAGTAGGTATTGGTACGCTGGCAGCGATGATTATAAGGCCAACGGGCATTACTGTAGCAGGGTCTGATGTCTATGTTACAGGAGGATTTGTTGGAACACTAGTAGATTTTAATCCGCTTGGTACATCGATTACACTCACGTCTGCTGGATCGGAAGATATCTTTGTTGCTAAATATGCAACAGCTACAGGAATTGCCACAACAGTAATGCGGATTGGTGGTACAGGGCTTGATTATGGAACAGCAGTTGCTGTGGATGGTTCGGGTGACCTATGGGTAACGGGGACATTCACTGGGGGGATGATAAACTTTAATCCGCTAGGAACAGCGTATAATCTCACATCATTAGGTGGAAGAGATGCATTTTTGGCAAAATACAGTGCAGCAACACTTCAGCTGGTAGGAGGAACAAGTGCGTGGCGCTTTGGGTCAAGCGGTGCGGCAAATCATGACGCCGGCAAGGCTCTTGCTGTTGATGCGAGTGGGAATGTGTACGTGTTTGGAGAATTTATGGGTATAGTGGATTTTAATACTGTTGTGCCACCAGTGAACTGTATAAGCATGGGAGCTGCAGATTGCTTTATCGCCTCGTACACATCGAGTGGGGCATTGCGGTGGGTCAATACCATAGGGACAACGGTAGGAGGAGATGAAGCCCACGATATCGTTGTTCGTGGAGGGAGTGTGTATGTCTGTGGGTCTGTTGGAAGTGCAGTTGCAGATTTTGATGGGCATCCGACATATACAACGCCGGTTAGTGGAATGTTCAATAGAGATGGATTTATTGCGTGGTACAGTGAATCAACGGGCGAATATCAGCGAGGAAAGCGTTTTGTATCGAGTGGTACAGGGAATGAGGCAATCACAGGGATTGCTGTGCACTCATCATCCGCAGATATCTGGTGTGGAGGGCACTATGTGGGAACTATGGACGTTGATCCACGTCCTACAGCAGTACAGGGCATTTCGTCTTCTGGATCCCTCGGCGGCTTCGCAATGCGCTACACACCGACAGTACCAGAGACCTACACGTGGAATGTAGTAGGAATAGGTGCATGGGATAACTCAGCAAACTGGACGCCAAACCGTACCGATCCCTGTGGTGATGATATTCTGATTTTCCCGTCGGCTGCCAGTTCCCAGAGCGTAACAGGTGTTCCAAGCCAGCAAGTTGGGAAAATGGTATTTCAGAATACTCATGGTACATTTCTTGACCCGCCAGCTCCGTTCGGACCGCCAAGTCTCCTAAAGGTCACGTCTCTTGCTGCTCCTGCTCTCGACATACAGACAAATACACTAGTGACAATAGGCACTCCTACTACTGGACGACATCTGCGTTTCGCCATTGGCACAGGAGCTACGTGTAGCATTGCTGGAACTCTGCGCATTGCTCACCCAAATGGTTGTGTGATAAGTACTGCTGGAAGTACAGTATCCATAACTGGTACAGGAACACTGCGTGTTGCAGGACCATACGGTGTCAATGGAACACGATGGGATAGTGGTGCTATTATAGCAACCACAGGGTCAACTATAGTGTACGACCCACAAGCATCGTTTGAGTTTGTACCTTCATGGTGGCCGTTAGCACTTGTTGAACGCGCGACGACGGGTCTTCAGGCTATTCCCGGCTTGAAGCCTGCTATAACGCAAGCGAAGAATGTACGGTCTATTACCAATGCTGCCAATCAGCGCGTGATGCTTGATGGCTCTATAGCGCTTAGTGGCATACTGGAAGTGACCGGTACTGGAGTCAATGGAGGATTATCGGTAACATCAGCCTCTATTCTTACACTCGGTATTCCGGGTAGTGTTGTTGGTTCAACGGCAAACATCAGCATTCTGGAAATTATCGATGGTGCAGTACATAGCCCAAATCCCGGGACATTAACATTTGACGGTCCGGGAAGACTTATTTTGTGTAGTGATGGTGATGCTGGTACATCAGGGTTGTTTACGGGGAATCCACCAGTGTATACTACTACATCAACACTCGCCTATCATATTAAGAATGCCAATCGTACGACGACCGATATAGAACTCCCAACCACAATGAATGGCACTGCACTTGTAAACGGCTTTAGTGGGGCAACGCGAACACTTACTCTCAACAATGCCAAAACGCTTGCTGCGCTCACCGTGAGTAATGGCACACTGACATTGGCAGGTGGTACAACAACAGTGAATGGTCCGCTCAATATGGGTTCAACAATGCCTATAGTAACTGACGGACGCATTGACCTTGCTGGGCAAACCCTCTCTGTGCTAGGGAACATCAATATTATGGGCACGAGCGTATTCCGTGGCACTGCATCATCGAATCTTCTCCTGGGTGATGGTAATGATACCTTTACTGGTACGCTGCGGTTTGAAGCTGGAGGGCGGCAACTTAATAGCTTTACGGTCAATCTCAGTTTTCCAAGTGTGCTCGCGATGGGGAGCGACCTAACTGTGTCAGGAACACTTACTCTTGCGCAAGGGAGAGTGAACGGAACAAGTCCAATGAATTTTCTGCGCGTTACTAATCCTTTGCCATCGTCGGTTGTGCGCACCAATGGCTACGTATCAGGACCTCTGGAGCGGCAACTGCAAGCCAATGTGAGTACCGATGGTGTGCATTATCTCTTCCCGATTGGCGATGCGATGAATTATCGTCCTGTCGAGCTGCGCAATATTCGCACAGGTATGGGAACGCCACAAGTACGAGCGACGTATTACGCATCGGGGGCAATGACGTTTAATCCGCCTGTGGGAGCACTTGTGTCTGGCCAGAATTGGCACATAGAGGAAGTCTCAGCGGGATTCAATCAGAGCACAATATGGCTTGAAAACGGTGCTGCGCTGCCTTCCGATGCTCGCGTGCTGATGTCCTCAACACAAGCTGGAGCATACTCGACAATTCATGGAACGCCATCAGGCAGCCTTGCGCAGTCTGCACCGCTCCTTGCGCTAGCAAACAACTACTTTGCAATTGGCACTGCGCCTCTGCCTCAGCCCTCACTGGTTGGTCCGTCCACCGTTCCCGCAACGAACTCGACGACAACGCTACCGAATGTGGCAACGCAAATAACATTCTCATACCACGAGCCAATGAATCCTCCTGTTGCGTCGAACTTCTTTGTGCATGGTACATTGCGGGGATACAGAACAGGCGGTATCGCATCACAACCAAGCTCAACGCAATTGCGCATTACAACACCAGTAACAAAGCCATTTGCGTCGGGTGAATATGTGTCGGTGACAGTAACGAACGCAACAAGCCAAGCATTTGGCACGAATCCTCGTCCTCATGTCCACACATTTTGGGCTGCTGCCAATGGCGGAGCAGGACGATTTGTAGACTCTCGACGCTTTGACCACCCAGGAGGTACACAAACAGGTGTCGCACTTGCAGACCTGAACAACGATGGTAACCTCGATGTTATCCAAGCAGGAGCAGGAGTATACTGGCGGGCAAATACTGGGGGAGGAATTTTGAACGCTACACCGACAAGTATTGCTAGTGATATGGCAGACCTTGTCGTTGCTGCTGATTTTGACAATGATGGTTGGACGGATGTTGCCTTCACAAAATCCTCTATGCCCGTAGCAATTCATATTTACCGCAATACCGGCGGAGGAACGTTTACTGCTATGCCATGGGCGAGTATCAGTGCGGGTAATATGAGAGACTGCGCAGTTGCTGATATGGACGGCGATGGGGACATGGATATTGTTGCGTACCCGAATGCTACAGGCGATGTACGGGTGTACCGAAATCATGGTGGCGGTATGTTTACCGTTGCAAGTATCATTTCGCTGCCAACATTCGCTAAACTCTGCCTTGCGGATGTGGATGTAGATGGCGATATCGATATTCTTCTGTCAAGCACTGCTCCAGCTTCCACTGTTCAGATTTTCCTGAATACAGGTGTGGGAACATTTGACGCTACGCCAAACTTTACTTACGCGCTTGGTGGAGTAGCAGTAGCTAATATTCTTCGGGTAGGCAGATTCAACAACGACGAGTATCCTGATATAGTAGTAGGGTCGCTCAATAGCAGTGACATATTTGTGATGCTCAATCAAGCTAATGGTACAGGTGCATACAATCCGCCCACTGCCTACAATACTGGAGGTGCACTGCATACACTGCCGTTAGTTGCTGACTTTGATGGAGACAACCTTCACGATATCGTCGTTGAAAAGACCAGCGATGATGACCCCAAAATGCTATTCTACAAAGGTAATGGTGCAGGAGCATTCACACTGCAATCTTCCTCGCCGCTTATGCAGCATAGAACTGCGATGGGACAATATTTACCCTCGGTTGTTGGGGATATTGATGGTGATGGGGATATCGATATTGTAACACCACTGCCTGCTCCGAATGCTCGCATTGCACTGCTGTACAATCACAGCCCTGAACTAAAGGTAACGACGACTGTACCACCACCGAATGCAAGTAGTGTCGCAGAGCCTATTACAATTACAGCAAATTTCAATCAGAGTATTACTAGTGGCACGTATCAGTTTCCCAGTAATTCTCCGCCACAAGGTCCGATGCGTATTTATGGTAGTATGAGTGGTGGGCGCTCCACGACGGCAATGCAAGGCTCATGGAGTGGCGGTACGAATACTGCAATATATACACCCAATACGCTTCCAATCTCTGCATCCGTACTGCGGCGATTTTTCCCGGGCGAGAAGGTGGAATTTATCGTCTCGACTTCCACGCGCATTAGTATGCCTGCGAATACTGTCACGATGACTACTGGTACAGTACGAAACTTTTGGGTGAAAGCTGGACCCGGACCAATGAAGTTCTTTGAAGTACAGCGCCTTCCAGCTGGGACAAATCCACGAAGCATTGTGACAGCAGACTTCAATAAAGATGGCTTTCTTGATCTTTGCGCTGCAAATGAATCATCTGGGAATTTGACGCTAACACTCGGTGCAGCAGGCGGTATATTCGGGACGCCGACGACGATCCCGCTCACGGGATTTACAAATCTTGCGGGCATTGCTGCTGGAGATTTTAATAACGACGGTAATCCAGATCTTGCCGTTGCTGCTAATCCCAATGTCTGCGTACTGTTGGGTAATGGTGCAGGTGGCTTTTCTGCTCCTGTGGGCTATCCATCGGGACCGGGCGTTGCTCGTAGCGGTCTTGCTGTTGGGGACTGCACAGGAGATGGAGCGCTGGACATTCTTGTTGCTAATACAGGCGCAGTGAATGGGAATATTACTGTCTTGCCTAACCGCGGTGATGGAACATTTGATACACCGATAATATCACAGTCTGTAAGCAATGCGTTTGCTGTCGCCTGTGGGGATATCGACAACGATGGTGACCTCGACGCTGTTGTAAGCCAAGCACTGGGGACGAATATGATCAGTGTTATGTGGAATCAGGACGGTACGGGGTATATGAGTGTAGCGATGACTACTACTGGTCCTTCAGATGCCTATGATATAGCGCTCGGCGACATTAATAGCGATGGCTGGCTTGATATAATCGCGACTCAAAATGGATCGCCCGGAGGGGTTGCTGTATATCTGAATAATGGAGATGGTACTGTTCCAATTTTCCCTAGTTCTACGTACACTGTTGGTAATGCTGCTGCTTCATCGGTTGTTGGTGACGTCAATGGCGATGGAGCATTAGATATTGTAACAACGAGCGAGCTATCGAACAATATCACAGTGCTACGAGGGAATAATTCGGGAACATTTGTTGGGGAAACGTTTCCGGGTGGAACACTTGCGCGGTCGTGGAGTACGGTAGGAGATTTTGACAATGACGGGGACTTGGATGTTGCAGTTGCGAATTGGGGAGATAATAGCATAACAATCTTTCTGAATACTACACAGCCGCGATTTGTCTGTACAGCTGGCTGTGGAGCAGTATCATACACGCCGAGTATTTCCCCGCAACGCAATAGCCGTACTGCTGCACAGAATGCTGTACTATCGTGGCAGTTTACGGAGCCAATGACCTCTGCAACAATAACTGCGCCTGTTCTTCACGTGTGGGGAGGTATGACAGGACGCAAGACGCTCGGAGCGTGGAACTACAATCCTTCCACGACAACAGCAACGTTTCAACCGACAGTGCGCTTCCGTCCAGGCGAACATGTGATGGTGAGTGTAACCAATGCCCAGAGTGTCCACCGGGTGAATGCACGCCCGTATGTGTACGGATTTCATGTGCAGGCTGGTGCTGGTCCCGGAACATTCTACGAGTCTCCGTTTTCTCCGCATAGTACGGGGCTTACTCCTGTGGGTGTTGCAGCGGGCGATGTGGATAGTGATGGTGATATCGACATTGCTGTAGCGCATCAAGGAGCAAACACTCTTGCTATTCTGCTCAACGACGGGCGAGGAGACTTCTCTACGCAAGCACCCGGTTCGCCTATCCCCGGTATTATGAACGCTTCATCGGTGCAGTTTGCTGATGTCAATAATGATGGGCTTCTCGACCTTGTGGCTCTTGTCAGTACAGGCTCTGGAAGTCTAGTCGTTCGGTTGAATAGTGGTGGTGGAAACTTCACAACATCCGCTCCGGGCTCGCCTTACAATTACGGTGGTATACTGAATACGCCCACTGCAACTACTGTTGCTGACTTCGATGCCGATGGCGACCTTGATATCACGATTGCCAACAATGCTGGCGGTGATGTTCGTGTATGCTTCAATAATGGCGTAGGCGGCTTCACAACGATTTCATCTGCATATCCCGTAGCAGCAAATTTGCAGAAGATTGCCGCTGCTGATGTAGATAATGACGGCGACATCGATATCGTTGTTATTTCCTCGCTATCGGGTGCGCATGTGCTGCTTAATAGTGGCACAGGAAATTTTACTCTGAGTGCAACACCCTTTGCTGGAGTCGCAGATGTACGTGGATTAGCTCTCGGCGATGTGAATGGTGATGGGTTTATTGATATGGCACTGGCAAATTATGGAAGCAATAGTGTAACGGTGCGCCTGAACGATGGAACAGGAAGTTTTGTTATGCAGGCGCCCGGCTCTCCGTATGCAGTGGGTGTGCAGCCCGAAAGTATTGTCCTAGGAGATATTGATGGCGACAGCGACTGGGATATGGTATGTTCACATAACTCAACAGACGGTGTTGCTGTTCGCCTCAACGATGGTAGTGGGAACTTTGGAAGTATAGGTCTTAATTCGCCAATACGCTTGGCAGGTGTGGCATCGATGCGTAGTGCTGTCCTTGCAGACGTTGACAGTGACGGAGATCTTGACATTCTTGTTACGCGTAGTTCGGGTATACGGGTGAGTGTACTTCTCAATAGGCATCCTGACGTAACTGCATGCTTTGGGCATGCTTTGGTGCTGAATGGAACAAGTTCGTATGCCGATGTGATGCCGACGAGTGCTCTTGGAACGGGCAGTTTTACTTTCGAAGCACTCGTAAAAACTGCTGGCTCGACAGCTCCATTCTTCAGTTGTGGCGATGCAACGATGGCGCATCAAGGCTTTCAGCTGTACACGCAAGGAACATCAGGGCGCTTCGAGTTTCGTTGGTCAGGTTCTTCGGGGGTTAGTGTCAATCCTGGTGTGAATGTTCAAGACGGACGCTGGCATCATCTTGCTGTTGTGTACAAAGCTGTCCCTTCTGATTCTGTGTTTCTGTATGTGGATGGCATATTGCGTGGTGCTGCACCAAATCCAAGTGCGGGCTTGAACAATCTAACGAGCCCGCAAGCACGCATAGGAATGCTTATTCCGGGTGTGTCGCCTATTTTTCAAGGTAGCATAGACGAAGTGCGACTCTGGAATACAGCGCTATCGCAAACGACACTGAATCGGTACAAAGGTGTGCAAATTGATGCACCAACGCACCCCAATTGGTCGAACCTTGTGCTGTACAATCGCTTCAATGAGGGTGTAGGGCGTGCGACGTACAACTCTGTAGACAACAGTGTTGGCATTCTCCATACAACGGGGACGGAGCTACCGCGCTGGGAGCTCTCGAATGCAGGCTGTTCAATGATTGCCGATATGTATGTGCCGCCTGCCTCGCAAGTGTGCTTGCCTGCTGCCACACAACGTCCACTTGGAACAGGCGCATTGTCGTACGCCCTCACAGCTGCTCCTACGCTAGGAGGTGCAACACTTACGCCCGCGTCAACAGCAACGTACACTGCGTGGCTGAGCATCACAGAGAATGGTTTAGACAGTCTTGGGTACAGTGTCAGCGATGGTATAACCAGTAGTACAGCAACTATGCGGGTGCAGTTCACGCCCAAGCTGCAAGGACTAACAGTCTATGCACAATCTGGTGTACCAACGCCACTGCATGGTAGCCATCAAATTTTGGGTGGTGTTACACCTCCAGTTGAGTACATGTGGACAGGACTATCGGGAGCATCGTTCGACCTGACAAATCCTGCTGTACCTGTCATTACAACCCTTGCCAATATCACTCTTGGTCTCACAATCCGCGATGCATTTGGCTTTACGACTTCTACAACAGTGAGTGTCATTGCGCTAGGAGGTGATGCTTTAACTTTTAGTTCGACGCAACGGGGCTTGTCCGATGGATTTAATAATGGCAGTACGCTGGTTGTAAGCCGCGCTGCTACGCCCTTTACTGTGAGTGTCTTTCGTTCTCTAACATTGCTGCATAGCACAAATGCTAGCGTACAATGGACCATTGAACCGCTGCCTGGCAGTACAGCTGAGTTCACGGTTGTAGGCTCATCGCAAGCAACATTCAGCAATAGCCCAACATTCAGTACTGTGGCAACATTTGTTTGGCGTAATGCACCACCCCAAGGAGGCTCAACACAGGCAATTATCAGAGTTTCAACAACAAATGGCTTGGTAATTTTTTCTACGCAAATTACCGTTACTGTATTTGCTTATCCAGCTCAAGCTCTTAGGTGGGCTGCAAGCCAGATAAGTAGCACAGGGACACACGGAGTAAACTTTGGAGCATTTAATCAAGGACAGCTGACGATTGTCAGTGGAAAGCCATTCAATGTTGCTTTTGGTGCATTTAATGGTTGGAATGAGCTTGCTCCGACAAGCGCAAGCGTACGTGCTAGCCTGCAAGGCTCAGGGGGCGAAACAGATGGATTTCGTATTACATCGGCGACGCTTGTGCTGACTAATCAAGCATCGGGTATTTTTACAGGTCTTGCAATAGACTGGCTGAGCCCGCTTGCTTCCTCTACTACAGTGGTGCTAAGAATCGAGAGCATTGCCGGTGCATTGTTGCAGAGCACGAGTGTTACCCTAACACTGACAACAATACCGCTTGAACCTATCATTACCACATTTAGTCCAACAACTGGAGCAAACGGCTCTATTGTAACGGTACAGGGATTGAACCTTGGTAATGTAACATCGGTGCGTGTAGGGGGTGTTCCAGTGCGGAGTATGACTATTAATTCCCCAACGCAGATTTCTATCGTGGTTTCAACAGGGGCAACGGGGCTGATTGCAGCGTACAACATTGCTGGGGTAGGGTTCTCGCAAGTTCCATTTATTTTTGTCAGTCCACCATCGGGCTTGACGCTGTCCTCAACACAAGCGGCAGTTGGTCAAACGGTTGTGGTGAGCGGGGCACATCTTGTGAACGTGCAAGCGGTATTTGTGGGTGGCGTACCAAGTCCCTTTGTTTCGACGAACGGACAAGTAATTGTAACGATTCCGCCCAATGCGCAGAGTGGGAATATTACAGTGCAAACGCTAGGTGGTAGTGCCCTTTCACCACACTTAACAATTATACCACGTCCTATCATTATTGGTGTGTCGCCCGCAAGCGTTGCTGTGGGAGGAATGATAAGTATCACTGGTGCTCATTTTTCTGCTGTTACTGCCGTCAGTGTAGGGGGTGTGTCAGTAGCGAGTTTCATGGTGCTTTCCTCAACACAAATTGTTGCCGTGCTCAGTACAAATGCTGTATCGGGGTTCGTGCAAGTACGAGCGCTTGGTGGGGTAACAACTTCGACTGTTGCTCTTATAGTGCATCAACCTCCTCGAATAACGGCGATTTCGCACACTATGCCAATAGTGGGCTCGGAAGTAACTCTCACGGGAGCAAATTTTGTGTCTGGTATGACAGTAACGCTTGGGGGCGTTCCTGTGCATGTACAGGTGTTGTCGCCAATGCAGGCAGTGGTTACAATGCCTGACGTGCCAACAAGCGGGACAATCACGGTAACAACACCGTTTGGTACAGCAAGCTCGGGCACACTGATTACTGTGCTGCCACGACCTGTAGTGCCTTCGAATATAGATTTTACGCCGTCGTTTGGTACACGAGGCTCGCAGATTGTTATCACAGGGCAAGGGTTTGTGAGCGTGCGCGAAGTCAGCATAGGCGGTGTGCCTGTAGAACGCTTCATTGTAGAGACGTCCGAGCGCATTGTCGCTGTGGTTTCAACAGGAGCAACAGGTGCTGTCCGTGTGAGTTCGACGACGGGAACAGGAGTTTCTGAGCGTATATTCACATTCCTGACACCCTTACAACTTGATTCAACGATACTAGTGCAATTTTTCCGTGACCATAACGGTCTCAATTGGCATAACCGTAATAACTGGCTCAGCCCGCTTCCTGTGCAATTTTGGTATGGTGTGAATGTAGAGCAAGGGCGTGTTGCATCACTACGCTTACCCTACAATAATCTCATCGGCTCGTTGACGCGAGCAATTGTACAATTGTCGTCGCTGACAGGGTTGCGAGTACTGAACCTCAGCGGTAATACGTTGCCGGGAGCATTGCCCACAGCTCTAGGTAGAATGCGCTCTCTGCGAGAGC
>JANWZB010000078.1 GCA_025055035.1 Candidatus Kapaibacterium sp. | reverse complement strand
AAGCTCTACACACAAATCATACCTGCTCTGTGCGATATATACGCTTTCGTGCATCACTGTTTGTAGATATCACCACTCACGATCTCGATCTGTATGCAGCACTACACACGTACGTTAATTTGCTTCGGTATAGCAATTTTCATGTTCCTGGCACCTATATCCATTCTTGCACAGCATGCTGTTATCTCTGGAACAGTCAGTGAGGTGGGCTCAGGCGAAGCAGTTATCGGCGTTAGCGTCATTCTTGCTCAAGACCCAGAAGCAAAAACTCTTGTTCGCGGTACACGCACCAATAAGTACGGATTCTTCTCCCTACCTGCCATCAGCAAAGGCTCGTACGTTCTTATTGTTCGGGGGATTGGATACAAACAGTACAGCCGACGTATCGACGTAGAGAGTGCCGAAGCGTCGCTTAAGCTCTCTATTGCCTTACAGCCCGCAGCGCTTGCCTCAGGTGAGGTAACCATACAGGCTGAGCGCGAGACGAAATCCGTTGCGAACATTAGTGCCGTCGAGTTGAAAGCTGATATGGTGAAAAAGCTCCCTACGATTGGCGGCGAGGCAGATGTCTTCCGTATGCTTCAGTACATGCCCGGTATCAAGTCTGGTGGTGAGTTTTCAAGCGGTCTCTACGTACGTGGCGGTTCTCCTGACCAAAACTTAACGCTGTTAGACGGTGTTATTGTGTATAACCCATCGCATTTGGGCGGATTCTTAAGTGTCTTCAACAACGATGCAATCCGTGACGTGCGCGTGATTAAAGGTGCATTCCCAGCTGAGTACGGCGGACGCTTGTCGAGTGTGATTGACCTGACTATGAAAGAGGGCTCAAAGGAAAAATTCGGTGGGACAGCAAACATTAGTCTAATTGCCGCACGCGCAACTGTCGAAGGGCCTCTTGGCGATAACGCCTCGTTTATGATTTCAGGACGAAGAACGTACCTCGATCCACTTCTTGCTCTGAGCTCTGCTCTCACCCGTACCGAAAGCAGTCTCAACTACTACTTCTACGACCTTAATGCAAAGCTCAACTACAAACTCTCCGACGATGACCGCCTCTTTGTGAGCGGCTATTTCGGCAACGATGTCCTATCGTCCGCTGCTGGTACACCCGGCAGCGATGCTGCCTTGCGCTTTGGTATTGATTGGGGCAATGCGACTGCAAATATCCGCTGGACGCGCCGCATGAGCGACAAGCTTTTTGTCAACATAGCAACAATATACACCGACTACCGTAATGGTATCAATATTGGCTTCGGCTCAGGCGCAGACGAGCTTGGCTTTACAACGTTTTCTCAAATTCGCGACCTCACACTGCGAGGCGATGCCCAGTATTTCCCATTACAAGGGCATGCTGTAAAGTTCGGTTTCGACGCCACATTCCATCGTTTTACAACACTACTTGAATCTAAAAATCTAACATTGCAACAAGCGTTGGCAGCACTAGGCGTTACCAACACTATCGACGCACTTGAAGCGAGTGTGTACCTGCAAGACGAATGGGAAATCAATGACCGTGTTACCACCAACCTTGGACTGCGCCTTGCATATTTCCAACGCGGACACCGTTTGTTACCCGAACCACGCGCATCGGTTTCTTACAGTGTTGTTAGCGGTAACACTGAAAGCTTTGTCAACGATCTTTCTATCAAAGGCGCATTCGCAATCGCTAATCAATTTCTTCATCTAGTGATTCGCAATGATATCGCTCTTCCTACCGACACATGGTTTCCTGCAACAGACAACATTAAGCCTGCGAACGCTATTCAGTATGTGCTCGGCGCGGAGGCAAAGCTATTTAATGGAGAGTACCTCTTCAGCATCGAAGGCTATTATAAGTCTATGACGAATCTCTACGAATTTCGCGACAACGCACCATTTGGCATTCTTACACCAACCGAAGCAGTACTCACCGAAGGTATTGGTAATGCGTATGGTGTAGAATTGTTTCTGGAAAAGCGTCTTGGGAACTTGACGGGTTGGATTGGCTACACGCTGTCGTGGACAACCCGCACGTTTGCTGAACTCAATGATGGTCGTCCGTTCTTTCCACGCTTCGACCGGCGACACGATGTATCGATTGTGGCAACGTACAAACTCACAGATACTTGGGAACTTGGTGCAATATGGACATTCGCTACAGGTCAAGCCTTTACTATGCCCTCAGCACAGTACGCCTTTCCGACTCTCGGAGGCATACAGGCGACAAACCCCTTAATTCAAAGTGTACGCGTGCACTATACCGAACGGAATGGTTTTCGGCTCCCTGATTTTCACAAGCTCGACATCAATATTACACACTACTTTACATGGCTCAACCTCCCATTTAATGCATCACTCAGCATTTACAACGTCTACAACCGTCTTAACCCTTTCCAATGGGTTGTACGCTACAATCAAGCACCATCGCCTACACCAACACCGTCGCCAGAGCTTGGTCTTGCACGGTCGGCAACAATCCTTGTACCGATCGTGCAGCAGACAGCACTCTTTGGCATCATTCCGACTCTGAGTATTGGCTTTACATTCTGACACTATGACACTTACGAAGCACCATTCCACTGTATTCACTGTATCCTCTGTGTCATCACAATGGCAAAGCATCTTCTCAGAATGCAACACTCCTATAGTCGCATGAAAACACTATCATCACACATAATCCCCGTAACATACCTTGTACTTCTTGTACTTCTTGCTGGCATTATTATCGGCAACATCGTGTTGCTACAGAGCTGTGCACCACAAACTGTGACAGGCGTTGTGCTTCCCCACGATGAGAAGCTTGTCATTTATGCCTCACTCGTAGCAGGAGAGCCCCTGCAAAATGTGCAGGTTACTCGTACATTGCCCCCGCTCGATACATTCAATGTTGAGCGCAGTCGCATTGATAATGCAGAAGTGTCTGTTAGCGTCGATGGGCAAACATATCGCCTGCGCTTACAGACTCGCGTTGCACCCCGTACTCTCGCTGATAGCCTTAACTTCGATCTGAACAACCAACCAAGTCTATATGAAGCTCCAGAGCTTATTGTACAGCCTGCCAAAACATACACTTTGCGCGTTGTTTGGAACGGTAAGCAAGCTAGCGCCATAACACGCATTCCTGCAACTCCTGAACTTGCCACACAACCTCCAAAGGTTGTGTGGCGAGCTGAACCATTCCGCTATGTTGTGAATCGCCCGCGTACCTTCCCTGCAACTGGTGTTGTTCCGTCTCTTCTTGCAACGGTACAGATCCCTCTCCGTGCACGCGCTGGCGAGGCATACCGCATCGAAACAATTACGGCACAGGACACTATAAGCAAACGCTCTACAACTAGCAGCATCTCTCTTAACACGAACACACTCCTCATGTCCAGCACTTCTACTTTAACACTGAGTGCTAACGTTCGGCATTTCTTGCAAGGAGATTCGATTTTTCGTCCACCAATTTTCACGCTTTCCACAGCATCAACTATCAGTATCGTTCGCGTTGTTGCGCACGATGCAGCACTACGGGATTTTATCAGTACACAAGCCCGCAACACACCGAACACAAATCCTTTCGGCAATAGCGGTCAGAATCCTTCGTGGAATATCCAAGGTGATGGGATTGGCTTATTCATTGGTCAATCGCGTCCACTACAGGTAGTGCTATATCCCTAAATTCGCGCAGCACGGCGGACAGCATAGCACAAACACTGCGATTATACCACAAAGCCGCAGGGTACAGTGCTGTGCCCTGCGGCTTATCACGTAGTAAGAGTCTATATCGACAAGCAACCCAGAGAATCAACTTCGCTTAGAATGCCGCTTGACCTATAGGCAAACCGGGTATGTCAATAAGAGGGATAAGTGGGATATTTGCATTATAGGTTGCATTAATAAGCTTCAGCATCTCGTTAGCAACAGCACCGTATCCGCGGGATGAGGGGTGAATACCATCAAGGCTAAAGAATCCGCCTGAAACAAAATCAAACCGTAGCACATTGCTCACAACAGTATTTGTCCCCGGCAAGGCAGTTTGTCCTTGAAACGGGTAGCCATTTATGCGAATGTCATTTACAATCTTATGTGCATCGAACAGTATAGCACGATTTCCAGCACTGTAGCGCGCAACAGCAGCAGCAATTGCCTGATTGAACTCTGCTGTTGAACGCCGCACAACAGCTTGCTCTGCCTCATCGAGCACAAGTGCATTAGGCATAGGATTTTGCTGAAGCACCCCAGCGACAATCGTTGGTGCCATAGCAGGGTTTGCCTGAACTTGCGGGGCTACTGCGCCAATAGCTGCTATCAGTGTTTGTATGTATGCCGTAACGCCAGCAGGAGATGTGAGCAAGAATAAATCACCAGTGCTCAGCTGCTTTAACCCGCCCGGAGCAGCAGAGCTTCGCACAATAATACCATTCGGAAAGTTTGGAAGAATCTGGCGAATGAGCGTCGCAAGAGCAGCTGGAACAACAGCAGTATTATTGAGCGTTGCAACAAGACCAGCACGCAACTGTGGTCCGGCGGTTGTGAAAAATGGCGCAGCAAGAACGTCAGGAATATTGCTGACAATAAATTTTGCATTTGGCATACGGCGTGCACAGGTATCCATCAGCGCATTAAATTGCGCTGTAAATACTGGTGTTTCTGTTGGTGCAGGTGCTGCATTAGGCATCATTGCTTGTGTTACAAAGTTCGTTCCGTTCGCGCCACCAGAGCTTGCATACCCAAGAACATCATTATTACCGATAAAAATCGTCACAAGATTCGGATTAAGACGTGCAGCCTGCTCAACGCAAGTACGACCGAGCACAGCAGTATTACGCAGTACTGCACCAAAAAACGGGTTATAGAGTGGGTTGCCTGTTGGCGGAGAAAAACGGCGTTCATACAGCGGATCACCAACAGCTGGATGCATATCCCGGAGTAGCGCTCCCGGAATGCCTAAATTATTGTATGGTCGTGGCAAGGCTGCATTCGACGGTGCTGACGATAACGAAACGCTCGCAAACTGTGGCGATCCATTAGCATCAAAAGCAGTAATGCGGTTCCGTGTTCCAATACCACCATTGTCAGGAAACTTCATATACTGATATTGCCCGGGTTCATCACCAAACGGCAAGCCCATTTGTACTGCCATCAGTGTTGGATAGGCATACTTTGTCTCACTTGCTACGACTGCACCTGACTGAAAGCCTGCTGTTAAACTGTTTCCAAGCGCTACATAGCGAATTGGTGTTCCATCAGGATTAGCCAGTGCACCAAGTGATCCGGTTCCTGGGGTAATAGGTGAAAATACAGGGCTACAGGCTGCAAGAATAGCCCACACACAGCATACAACGCTTGCTCGAGCCTGTTTCCATGATAAGTGTACAGTACGCACAGTCATTGATATTCTCCAAGAAAGTGATGCAATTTCAGAGATAAACGTAACACAAGGAAAACATAACGCTAGATTGAATGTTAGAAGCGGTATGAGAACGATACAGCGAGAGCATTTGCCCACGAATTGTAGATACCATCAAAATTAAAAGTGCTTCCTTTTACCTCGCGTTGTATGCCATAAACAAACATGTAGCTTACATCAACTGTTAAGCTCTCGCTGAGCGTTAGCCCTGCTCCTGCTGTTATTCCAATACGGTTTGCATCAGGCAGAATGGGCTGAGTGTATCGAGCTTCGACGGGCACAACGTCATAAAACCCTCCGCCACGCAGACGCAGGGTCTCGCTTGCCGTATATTCGGCACCAATGCGGAACGTTGGTGTATTATAGTAATTACGAGGATTGATAACTTCTCCAGAACGGCTTGGTGCACCGGGTAGCTTATCGAAGCGGATTCGTAGCGTATCGTATGACGACCAACCGACATAATCGACCCCAAGCTCGATCATGAACTGTTCGCTCAAGCGGTAAGAGATACCGGTGCGCAGGTCGAACGGAAGATTTAATGATGTTCCACCGGGTCCGTCGGCAAAAAGATTGTTCAGACCTGCTGGGAGCGCTTGTGTCCCAGCAGCATCAAGAGAGAACTTTGCTTGACCGCTATACTTCATGAGAATGTTGCTTCGATAGGCAGCACCAATCCTCAGCCCTTTGACCGGTTCAATAGCTATCCCTGCATTCCATGAGATATAGTCACCCTCGCCTCGCAGATTCAGGAATGGCTCAGTGCCAAAATTAGGTATTCTCTGACGCAATTCTGCTGAACCATGCGAATATACAATACCTCCCGATAAGGAAATGCGGTTGTCCAGCAAGCCAATTGCTACCACAGGGTTTACGGATATTGTTTGCAGGTATGTCCGAAGAGCAAGATTTCTTCCTGTCCAGTTTTCATTCCAACTTGTCCCTGCCCCAAAAGGCACAAATATCCCTACACCCGCAGCAAGCGAAATACCGCTAAACTGCATCTTGTAAGCTGCATACATGTGGGGAAGAGGAAAAAGCCAAAAGTCCATGACCGTTGTTGCAGAACGGTTAAGGTTTGTCGGACCGGTGAATGTCGCCTGGGGCAACAGCGGCGTAACACCAACCATAAGCGACAATCCATCCTTCAGAAAGACCATACCTGCAGGATTGAAAAATATTGTGCTAATATCGCACCCTTCAGCACTAACGACAGCAAATCCCATTGCCATTGCACGAGCACCATGCTCATTCAGCTGAAACCCTCCTGCATGACTTCGTTGAGGAAGCAAGCCAGCTATGCTTATTATTGCTCCTATCCACGCATATGCTCGCCATTGGCGCAAACAACAGAACATACGACCTCCTTAAGCACAGAAATAGATGATGAAGATATTAGGCATCCGTTCTCAACACTCTAGAGACGGACATAAATATACCGAAGCGTTCAGCACTTGAGAGCTGTACTGTGCAAGAGATAGTGCAGATAGTTCACTACCTGCACTACACTCTTACCCGACACAAGCTTTGTTTAAAAGTGCAGCCTCAGGCGCACCCAGAACGTTGTCGTTTCAATTGTTGGTGCACCCGCTTGCAATCCGGGACCACTTGCATTAGCGTTCATAGGTGATAGAGGCGTTTGATTGGCAAGGTTTGCAACATTCAGCGACACTTCGAGATTATTCAATATATCGTAACTTGCTCCGAAATTTAGCAAGAGTGTCCCTTTACCGACCGAACCATCAGGAGCAAGCCAATCTGAATAGAGAATGCCGTTCAGTGCTATGTCAAGTCCTCTTAGCGGTGTAGCCAGAATATTCAGACGGGTAGCGTTTTCTGGGTACACCTTGTGGCGAACACGATTGGCACTTCTATCGAATGTGAGGTACATACTATTGCCTTTGCGGGCATCATCTTCCTGCTCAGCAGACACCGATGCAACTTGCACAAGAGCATGGCTCAAGCTCACATTGAATACATCGCTATTATATGCAAGCGTTGCTTCTACCCCCCACTGGTTCAGCGTTCCAAGGGCATTTTTGAAGAACCAGAATCCATTCCAGTCACCTGGTATATCTTGCGTCGCACCACTACCAATTGGCACCATATTAAACTGCCCGGGCTGTGGCATGCGCGGATTCACGGGATCTTTGTAAATCACTCCCACATCAAGAATACCGTTCACGAGGTTATAGAACCCTACAGCATCAACTTTGAGACCTGGCATAATCTGATAGGTTGTCGCAAATTCGATGCTATTCATAATCTCTGGGCGCACAATAGGTCTGTTTGTTTCACCTGGAATACGAGCGGCTTCGATATTCGGCAGATTGGAGCTACGCAAGTAGCCATCGTTGCGATACCCACCGCCATAGGCTAAGCCGACACCACCACGAAAGCCCATTTGATAGCTTAAGCGAAAACGCAAATCCTTCGCAGCAGCAAATAGCACTCCAACGCGTGGAGAGAGATTTGTTCCCCAGCCTGTATGACTATCAAACCGTGCTGCTGCGAAGATATCAATCTGCTCATTTACTGAGTAAAAGTCCTCAACAAATGCTGAAATCACTTGAATGTCGTTACGATATCCCATGGTCAGCTCTTGGTTTGCAGTGACGGGATTAAAGCGCCCAATCACGTTGGCAATAAAGTTATTCCCGAAGCGGTTTTTCTTGCCCATCTCAAACAACCGGTACTCTACTCCAACAGCTAGCTTGTTTCCTCTGACAAGATTATCCACAGTCAAGATTGCCAGTGCGCCATAGCGGTCTTCGCGCGTCCCTCCCATAGTAACACCTGTCAGGGACAGCAAGCGAATATCGTCTTGAATAAATGAGCCTGCTACCTTGAGTGCTACATCCTTGCTGAACTCATGTTTATAGCTAAGGTTCACTGAGCTTAGCGTTTGACCATATACCTCGCGATCTCGATAAAAGTTGTACAAGTCCATTTGGTTATCCGTGTAAAGTACGTTCACTTCAAAACCTTTGTATTCAATATTGCCTTGAAGTAGAACATTATCATTGCGTTTGAGACGGTGCCCCATATCAAAGAGTGTTCCACCTGCAAATCCTTCATTCGGGCGGCGAGCATTTCCTTCATTGCGATACACTTGCCCTCCGTATGCACCGCGAGAAACTGTAAAACCAACTTTCGCATCGCCTACGCGTGCACGACCCATAACTTGGGCAAGAAGAAAATTATCCAAGCCTACACTCATCGAAGCGTCCATTGCAATTGCTGCATCGCCTTTTGCAGGATCGGGCTTTAAATCCGCTCCCTTAACAGTAACAATGTTGATAACACCAAGCAACGCACCCTGGCCGAGTGTTACAGAACCTGGCCCCCGAATAACCTCCACACGCTCAATGAACGTATAGTTCGACGCAGCCAAAATGGCATACGGCGGACCCCAGAAAAATTCCATATTCATGTTCTGTCCATTGATAAGCAACATAACTTTGGAGTTATTGTCGGGAGCAAGACCACGAAACGCCATAATTAGGTCGTCTTGGTCATCCGTTACAAAAAATCCGGGCACAAAAAGCGCAAGCGCATCAGCAAGTGTTCGTGCGCCCGACAACTCAAGCTGGCGGCGTGTGATTGTTGTGATTGATACAGGCTGTTTATCTTTGTCTGAGATAACGTTGGAAGCAACGCTAATCTCTACATTAAGCAGCTCCTCGAGCGATAGCTCTTCGAGTCTCTGTAAATCTTTACTCACAGTGGATTCTTGAGCTAGGACTATGGAACTAGAGTACAACAGCGTTATCGTGCAGGCAAGCAGAAGGTAGCGGACAGAGTTCATAGGTACTATCCTCCTAAACGAATAAACAGTACACAGGTTAATTCGGTGAAGTTGATTGTATAGCACTGCACTCTTAGCGTGTAACTAATTTATGATACGGCACAGCTAATGTGCGGCGCGGATAACTTAGCAAAATTTAAAATACTATCAAGTTTTGATGCAGCATTTTTATCATGCTTCCATAGATTTGCACTTACGCTCTACTATGATTCCATTTCTCACGAACATCACACACATAAGAGCATTCATCACTACTAGTTATGTGTTTAATTGTTGTTGCACTTCATGCTCACTCTCACTATCCTGTTGTTCTTGCAGCGAATCGTGATGAATTTATACAGCGTCCAACGCATCAAGCGCATTGGTGGGTATATTTTCCTGACGTGCTTGGAGGAATGGACTTAGAAGCTGGTGGAACATGGCTTGGCATTACTCGCAGTGGGCGTTTTGTCGCTGTCACCAACGTTCGTGATGCCCATAATATTAACCCTGATGCGCCCTCGCGTGGCGAACTTTCCTATAAATTTCTCACCCAGAATTGGACAAACGAGGATTTCAGACTAATGCTTGAACGACGCGGCAGGCTATACAACGGATTTAACATCATTTGGGGAAATCTGGCACGACATGAACTCTTCTGGTATTCTAACTATGCCACACAGCATGAGGTCATAGAATCTGGGATTCACGGTATCAGCAATGCACTTCTTAATACACCATGGCACAAGGTGGAACGGGCGAAGACACTTGTAGCTACGGTACTCAATGACACTACAATATCGCAACAGGAGCTATGTTCTCACCTGTTCGCTATACTTCGCGATACAACCCCAGCTGACGATGCATTGCTCCCAGACACTGGGGTAGGCATCGCGTGGGAACGTCAGCTTTCCCCAATATTTATCCATTCCCCTGAGCATGCCTATGGAACACGATGCTCAACAATACTGCTTGTAGATGCAGAGCGCACGGTAACGTTTATCGAGCGGCGCTTTACACCAAGCTTACTATACGGTCGGAAAGAAGAGTATCCAGGTGAAACATCATACACATTTACACTAGAAAAGACATAGGCAGAGGTGTATGCCGAAGTGTTAGTTTCCTCGTGATGTGGAGGTTTTATGTTCTAATTCATCAGCGATTGCACCACCATGATAGATTTTACGCAGAGATTCAATAATAAATGCAGGATGAACACAAATCGTGCGTCCAGTTTCTTCATTGTAGGCAAACCGTCCCGCTAGCGACTCCACGTTACCATCGAAGACCAAGCCAACAAATTCTAAGTGCTTATTGACAAGCGGTGATCCAGAGTTACCGCTTACAATATCACACGTTGTTACGAAATTGACAGGTGTTGCCAAAGAGATTTTATTGTTATCGAGAGCAGACTCTCGATGCGCTGCGAAGCGTGCTGGCAGACGAAATTCTTGAGCAATATGACTAGGTGTGTGCTCACCCGAAAAGCTTGCAGCACGGTCAAATAGTCCGTAGAGTGTTGTTTGTGCTGGTGCGAGTGTTCCATTCATAGTGTATCCTTTGACTGTGCCAATACTTAACCGTAACGAAAAATCTGCATCCGGATATATGCTCTTTCCATAAATGGCAAAGCGTGCCAGTGCTATCTTTTCAAGTGCAAATGTAAGAGGAATTTGGATGTGGGTTCTATAGTATTCTTCGCGCTCCAGCCACAGTGGAACAAGTTTTCGCATAAACACTATCATTGGGTCAGTTGAGAGTTCAATTGCCCGACGCCCTCCGTCGAGAAGCGCCTTGCGAACGTTGACATCTATCAACCGTGTTCCCCGAACTACCTCGCGCGCAACCTCTGCCGGGGCACGTAATACACCGCCTTCGCCACCGAGCATACTGCGAATTAGGGGGTCGCCAGCACTCAGCTCGGATAGCAAAAACTCTAGCTCGCCAGCTAAGCGTATTTCCTCGTAATCTAGGTCAATGTCAATATCAGCGAGCGCCTGCGTACGCAATTCCTGCAAAAGCTCTGTTTTGAACACCTTGGATGGCAATATTGCACTACTTGCTTGCTTGTCACCCGCTTTATCCAGAACCTGTATCGTTGAATCTATGCTTGCTTCAGGGTGCTTGTGTATCGTCTTACGGCGAGTGCGCTTTCGAGGAAACTCTGTATATTCCTTTTCTAGAGCATAGCGAATGATACTAAATGCCATGTCGGCGAGTGGCGTTGAAAATGTTGCTGTATAATCCTTGAAGATGACGGTTTGCTTTTGCATGATGCGCTCGATAGCTTCCCATGCATCGCCATACAGTGCCCGCAGTTCAGGATTTGCATATACTTTTTGGCGCAGTTCCTCATCAGTACGTCGTAGCTTTTCTTCGATGGATCTGTCCGTCAGACCACGATACTCACCAGCAAGAGCTTTTTTAGCATTTTCATCGTTCAGAATATCAGGTAATGCTCGCTTATACTCATTCACACCACGCTCTCCATAGCGGCGTGCTGCCATCAGCAGAGCATTGATACGACGCAGCATAAACGGATAAAATACATCACGATTAAACACAAACTGCGCATAGGTACTAAAACGATTTGTTGCACTGGGATACCCAGCAACAAAGACAGGTTCATGAGCAGAACAACCTTTTGTTTTCCACTTTAGATAGTACGGGCTACTGATGGGTTTTCCGTTGTCATACACACGCAGCAAAGCGAAATCGAGTGCATACCGCGGGTAGGTAAAATTATCGTAGTCTCCACCAAAGTTTGCAGCTTGTAGCTCTGGTACTGCAACCAAGCGTATATCGGTATACCGTCTGTAGCGATATAACCAATACTCTCCACCCGCATATAAAGTTACGACTTCGCCGCGAACTTTGGCACGCGACGACGACGCTTCAGCCTCGATACGCCGAATTTCAGCTTGACGCGCTGCAAAAATTTCTGCATCGGTCATACCTTTTTTAGCAACACTGAGAACACGAGCGGTGATATTCTCCATGTACAACAGGACATCAAGCTCAAGCCCTATACATTGAAGCTCCTGCACTTGCGTTGTAGCAACAAAACCATTATTGAGAATATCACGGTCTTTCGTGGACAGCTGCTCTATATGCTCCAGTATGACATGGTGGTTTGTAATGACTAATCCTTTGCTACTCACAAACGCGCCCGACCCTCCCCCTGAAGTAAAACGCACTGTTGATAAGCGTAAGGTATCAAGCCACTCTTTGCTTGGAACAAACTGATACCGCTCGAAAAGAATTTTACGCGGTGGACTATCGAACGTCCACAGACCTTCGTCATACGGATATCTTGCCCATGCCTGCAGCAACAGGCCTCTGGCACAAGCAACCAAGACTACAATACTAGCACAAAGATTACGAAGCATACACGCTCATGCTCATTAAGCAAAAACGTTGCGCCAACAACGCATTATGTCAAAAAATGGAACATAATGCGAAATTGAGACATCGAGAGCACAATATCTGTACTTCAATCTCTTATGTCTTGACGCGCTACGAGCTAGACAGAATCCCGACAGCGCTGATTGATTCTGGATTGCACCAGATATTCAAGAACACAAGCTAGGAAGTGGCATATTGTTTGACGTCTCGTGCCGTATTACTTTCCACTGTACGTTTGCACTATTGAAACAATGCAACAGTGTATCAATATAGAGTGTTGAACGTTCTTTGTCAAATGCTTTTCTCTTGTGTGCTTGATTCTGTCGAAGAGCGAGGATGTGCTTGCTTGTAGAGGTCTTTCAAACGTTCAATAGACACATGTGTGTACACCTGTGTTGTAGAAAGCGAGGCATGACCGAGCATTTGGCTTACAGCATAGATATCTGCCCCATTATTGAGTAGATGCGTTGCAAAGCTGTGGCGTAGTACGTGCGGGCTTTTCTGGCGAACCTCTGCTACAGTGCGAAGTGCTCGATTAACGACATAATACACTTGCGAGGAACTCATTGTCTGTCCTTGCGGTGAAAGAAATAGAGTATCTGGGCTTTGTGCCGTACACCACAACGGACGAACACGAAGCCAATCGCGTACAGCCTCTAACGCTTTTCGTCCAACTGGAACAATGCGTTCCTTGCTGCCTTTGCCTACAACACGAACAGTTTGGTTATATGCGTCGAATGCAGCGAGCTTGAGCATTCGTAGTTCACTGACTCGTAGTCCAGAACTGTACAGTAACTCAACAATCGCCTTATTGCGTATACCATGCACCTGTGTGGTGTCGAATTGCTCAAGAGTAGCAGTAATCTCATGCTCTTGGAGAAAGTTTGGTAATTTTTTGTCTCGCTTTGGTACCGGCAGCGATGCTATAGGATTCGATGTGAGAATTCCACGGCGGTAAGCAAACTTGAACAGTGACTTTATAGCAGCAAGATGCTTGCGTATTGTGTTGTTCGATTGACCACCGTCATGCAACCAACCCACAAACATACGCACATCCTGCGCACATACTGTTCGAATATCTGGTATTTCGTCCCGCTGTTTTTGTATATATAGGCAGAAACGCTCCAGTATGCATGAATATGTTGTAATCGTCAACGGTGAATATGCACGTTCAGTACGGCAATATTGCAGAAATGCAGCAACAACAGTGTAGAGCAACATATTGTGGGCTTCGGATACCATTGAGTTGAGTTCTCGTCTCATATTGTCAGTAGCTCATAATTGTCAGTAGCCTACTGTCGCATTCATTGATATACGAAGTATTTAGACTCTTTTTTAGACTCTTTGTTTTATGCTGACAGCACCTTCAAGCAAAAACGCAAAAAAATGTTTGAAAATAGTCTAAACTCTTGTAGCTTGCATGTTAGCTTAGGATATATCACTTCCTGCTGCGACCGCAGCATGCGCAGCAGAATACACTTCCTGCGGAGTTTCGTGGTACACACGCTCACACACCCGAAGCACGTGATACTAGCGCTTGGTCGTTTGTGCAACCCGTGTGCTACCTGAGTAATGCTTGCTTCCTGCATCTGAGCAGTGCCTTGCTCGAAGCGCTCTCTGTGCAAATGCAAACACGATGCCAAACTTTGCTAATGGCAGTACCCTCAGGCTGCGAGTCTAGTTCACCCTTTGCTCCGCGCAACTGCCACCGTAATTCCGTTATATAAGAAGTATCATGCTGCAGACATTACAATTATGTTGCTGCCATGTCTTCTGTATTATCCACACATGCACCGTCTATTTTACGCTTTGCTCTTACCTTTATCGTCATAGGGGCTGCCATATGGATAGCTGCTCTCCGATGGCATTATAGTCGGGTTATCTCACGCGTTCAGGTTACTGGTACCAATCTGCTACGACAAGAAGAAATTCTTGATATAGCAAAGCTCACAAAACTTAAAGGCACATATTCAGCAAGCGAAATTAACACGGCGTTGGTGGAGCGCCGAATAGCCCAGCACCCATTTGTGAAGTCAGTATCTGTCTTCTTAGGCGCTAGTGATGTGCTTAGTGTTCACATTCAAGAGCGCACTCCAATAGCACTACTAGCACATAGAGGACGACAATATTACATTGATGTCGACGGGCACGTATTGCCTTACCGTCTCACCGAAACAGTTCTTGATTTACCCTTACTGTCGGGCTTCGGGCGTGGCAATTTAGACTCTAATCTTCTGAACGAAGCCTTGCATATTATATCCACACTACAGCAATATAATACGGGAATCTATCGTAGCCTTTCAGAACTCGATATCCACCC
>JANWZB010000077.1 GCA_025055035.1 Candidatus Kapaibacterium sp. | reverse complement strand
AGCCATACAATGCATCAAAAAGTGGCGTAATAACAGAGAAATATTATGCTATAGCGTGCGATGTTCAGGGCGGAGAAGGTCGTTAATGGTTTTAACAGGATAAAATGTGCTCGACGGAACTTCAACAAAGACTGTGTTCCAGTGTGCCATGCTGCCATTCCATAGACCTGGTAGTTCGAGGGCTTTTAACTCGCGACCATTGCTCGATTTGAGTGTAATAAAGCCTGTGTTGTTATCGCGAAATGCAAGTAGGTTGAAGCATTCACCGTGGACGTTCCGCACAGCACATACAATATCTACAGGATTGAAATGAGTTGAAGATTGAAGGATGGCGCGCTGTTCTGGGTTTGAACAATCGACTTGTGCCGATTCAACAATTTGTAATGAGCGTGTGCCATCAGGTGCTTCGACAATGAAAGGCCCACCACCCGGTTCGCCTTCATTCTTGACCATACCGCATACACGCAAGGGACGGTCGAGCAAATGTATTAGAAGACGAATAAACTCTGCATCTGAGTAGCTAGAGCGTGGTACAGGGAAATACCATGCAAACTGGCGTTCTCCGAAATCTGCAATTGCTTCAGCATCGCTACGCTGTGCTGTACCACTACTGAGAAGGCGAAGAGAAGAAAATATGCGTTCTTGAAGAAGAATAGCGATGCCACATAGTATTTTCTTATAGCGGTATGTTTCCTCTTTCAGGTGGTCAGGTACAACGTTATCGATGTTTTTGATAAAAATGATGTCGCCGCGTACATCATTCAGATTCTCTAGAAGTGCGCCGTGTCCTGCTGGGCGAAAGTGCAAGCCGTCCTCTGTGAGAAAAGGTTCATTGTCGGGTGTTACAGCTACGGTGTTTGTGGAACGCTTTTGTTCGGATAATTCAATCACGAGGCGTATATCTCCTTGCTCATAGCGAGAACGCACGCGATTGATATGTTGTTGGACAATCTCTCTATGCTCTGGAGAAACAGTAAAGTGAATACGGGCAGTATGGTAGCCGTGCTCTGTGCGATATAGAGCATAGTGCAATGCTTCTTGCAGATGTTCTTCAAATGCACTACGCGTATGCGTAGGATAGCGGTGAAATGTAATCAAACCTTTTGGTACATGGGCATAGCCCAAGCCATGTGGTTCTGTTACAAGCCGCAGTATGGGCAGAGTATCTATGTTAGGCCGTGTTCGTTGCGTTAGGTCAATTGAATAACGCTGTGCTTGCACTGCAAGCTCGTCGTACAATGCAAGATGTTCGAGATTGTCGTAGAATGTTAGGGTAAAGCGATAGTCTGCTTGGATAGATGATCGCTCGCGAAGTTCTTGATACGGCAATGTTGTATGATTGTGAATGACGGCTGAGAGTGATTTGAACATGCGCGTTGCAGCACCAGAAGCAGGAACAAATTTCATAACGCGACCTGCCGCGATAGCCTCTTCGGCACGAGCAATAGCTTGAGCAATCTTGCCTGCATCAGTGAGCTGATGAATAGTTCCATTAGCAATTGTACAGGGAGCAACTAGACGGATGTAAGGAACACCATGGCGAAATGTGTAAATCTGCTGCAAGATATCAAGCTCGCTGACGCCACTTTGCATAAGCTGGTTCAAGATTTTTTCTGTTTGTTCAAGAGCCGATAAATCCATAGTATTGCTGCTGTAGTGCAAAATTACGTATGACAGTGAGTATTGGCAGTTTTAGAATCTTGAGTGATAAAGGGGAAATCCTCACTGTTGAGGAGTGTGTGTTGGTGGTTGTAGCGATGCATGCATGTATTTTATGCGTATAACGTCGGCTATCATACCGAAGGCGTCGCGCATTGGGCGAACAGTAGAGCCTGCTTGGTGTACCCAGCGTACCGGAACTTCTTTGATGCGATATCCGCGCTTTGAAGCAATATAGAGCTGTTCTACATCGAAACCAAAGCGGTAGGTACGCTGCAAGCGTGCAATATCATGCGCGACTGCACGACGAAAGGCTTTGAATCCACACTGTGTGTCGTGAATGCCATGTACTGCAATCGCTTGTACAAGTGTATTGAAGAGAATGCTCATGATATCACGATAGAAAGGCTTTTTCTCAACATCGGAATCTGGTAAGCGCCGCGAGCCGATAACAATATCATATCCTTGCGCAAAATATGGTAAAAATTTCTCAACTTCCTGAATGGGTGTTGCAAGATCAGCATCGCTGAAGAGTATAATCTCTCCTTGAGCCTTCAGCATGCCTCGCGCTACAGAGAAGCCTTTACCAACGTTCTTGACATTCTCCATGATGATGCTAACTTTATGGTTGTGAATTTCGCTACTGTAAATATCCACCGTGCGCACAACTTCTGTTGTGTAGTCTGTGCTGCCGTCATCTACGATGATGACTTCGCTGCTATATTCCTGCTGTGCAAGGTAGTGCTTGACAGCATACAGCGTATCAGCAATACGATGCTGCTCATTGTATGCAGGGATGACAATCGAGAGAAAAATAGACATATGTTCAATACGCAGTATGACGAGACTGCACACATAAAAATACAATCGACACTCTAAAATCCCAACACCTGAAGACCAGATAACGCATCAGAGACAAAGAATATAGAGAATATAGAGAATATAGAGAATAATATAGAGTGCCGGGGCATAATGCCCATAAAGCAGTACGCCCGCCGACAGGGCATCTGTGGGCGGGCGCATCAGTAGAACTTTGTATATGAAGCGTAGTACGGAAACAAGTGGTATTATGTTATGTGGTATTATGTTATAGCACGAGCCGTATGGGAATAACAATAACGCTGTGTACGGGTTTATTATCCCGGTACGCCGGACGAAATGTACATTTTCTTACTGCCTCACAAGCATGATGGGCAAAACTGCTATGTATATTGGATTGCTCGCTGACGTAGTTGATATGCTTGATCGTGCCTTCGTGGTCGAGATACACAATAATATCGACCTTTCCAGATTGCTCTTGATTGCGAAAAGCTTGGCGCAAATGGCGCTGTAGTTCTTGAGGATCGTATTGCGCAGGAATAAAACTGTGTTGTGTATTACCCTCGCTGGCAAGATCGCTTAAGCGAATGTACTGGAGCTCTGGCGATTGCGAAGGATAATCTGTGCGCTCTTGGACGTGCACTGCACGATGCGGTGTGCTGACATGCTGCAAATTGCGAGAAGGCTGTTGCTGCTCGCCCGCAGAACCAGTAGTGGACAACGATTGGGCGCTGAGATTTAACGCCATACCATGTATGACCGCACAATATAGTGCTATTGCATGAAGCTTGCGAAGGCACTGAGCAAGAGCACTAACTGTATACTGACAGCAGTTCTCTCTGTGAGAGAAAACTATAGTTGTGTTTGATGATGGTATCATCACAAACCTCTACAAGTAGTGGAACATAACAGTTACATTATAAAACTAGAGATAGTATTCTGAATATTTAATGAAATTTTGATGAATATTTTAATTTAATTCGTAAAAAATTCAAAAAATTAAAATAAAATTTGGTTTCTACATAAATAACAAAAGTATTTTAGATTTGCAGGGTTGTTTAGCAGTCTGCAATACGCATATTCTATCCCAGGAATTTTTTTTAACTTGCATATACACACAATAAGCATGGGTGCGATGCTTACGATGAAGTATTATCGTATGCATCTTGGCTATTCAACGCTGGCATGAATTAGCATGAAAGCGCAGCCTGCCTGTTGTGTGTTGTAGTATTGTTGGTATTTGATTAATGTAGTGTGAAGAATCTAACGTCATTGCGTACAGTAATAGAAGATTGTGAGCGGTGTCCATCGCTACAACAGATACTTCGTAGATTGACGGATACCCAAGAACATCGCATAGATGTGAAGAATGCCGTAGGTAGTCTAAAATCACTTATTGTTGCGAGTGTATGGAAGCGCGCATCGGCTTTGCTACATGGGCATACACTTGTATTAGCTCCCGACGAAGAACAGGCTGAAATGCTACGCGATGACCTTGCAATGCTTATAGGTTCGGACAATCTGATATGGTATGCAGGCAGTGAGCAAAAGCTTGCGCTTGATGCAGAACTTCTTGATACGCAGCTTGTTGGTGTAACGGGAGCACTGACAAGGCTGCTTGCAATGCAGAATAACAAACAGCGCGGCTGTATTATTGTTCCAGCTGATGCACTGCCAGTCCGTGTGCCTGCACGACAGATACTTTTAGACAATCTGCAGGAAGTACGGCGCGGTGGGCGACTGAAACGTGAGGAGCTTATTTCTACGCTGACTACAAGCGGCTTCGACCGTAAGGACTTTGTTGAAGTGCAAGGGGATGTAGCAGTGCGTGGAGGATTGATTGATGTATTTACGCCGGGTATGGATTATCCTGTTCGTATTGAGCTGTTTGGTGACGAGGTAGAATCAATTCGAGCTTTCGACCCTTTGTCTCAACGCAGTATCAAGGAATTACCCTCTGTTACTCTTGTAACGCACTTGTTTCATAACGAAGAGCACACTATCGATGCAACTCTTCTCGACTATCTTTCTGATACCACTATACTTGTGCAATGCTACCCTGAGCAAATAGCATCAACGCTACATCGTGCTTCTGAGCTAAGTAAAACTGACGCCACAGACAATACAATTGCCGCGCAAAGCCTTATAGAGCAATTGATGCAGTTTCGTACAATTGCGCTCAATGCGCTTGAAGAGAAGCCTGCAGCGATCTTCCTACAAGCAAAGCCTCATCCTGCAATTAATGCTTCTGTAGCGGAGCTAACAAGGGAAATGCGCCATCATGCTGCGCTTGGGTACACGCTGTATCTTATGACCGATGGTCTAGACCAGCAGCAGCGCCTTAGAGACTTGATAGAAAGTGCTTTTGAAGGCAAAACACTGCAGGATGCAAACGAAGAAAACGTGCACCGAAGACTCCCATACTCTGACAATGACCATTCCGCTATTGTACAGGCGAGTGTAGAGCAAACAGCACAACAAACACTGTTTGTGCCGATGGCATGTTCAGAGGGTTTTGTGCTTGCAGAAGCACGTATTGCTGTATTGACGGAGCATCAGATATTCATGCGCCGTCGTGCAAGGATGAATACTATAGCAAGACGCTCTCGAGGAGGTCAGCAATCGAAGCAAGAATTTTCTCTACGGGAGCTGCAGCAGCTGCACCGAGGTGATTATGTTGTTCATGTGGATAAGGGAATAGCACAATTTGATGGGCTAGAAACTATCAGTGTTGGAGGAGTACAGCAAGAGTGTGTGCGTCTTATCTTCGCTGGTGGCGATAAGATGTATGTCCATCTTAATTACATAAATCGCTTGCAGAAGTACTCTGCGCAGGAAGGTCAGAAGCCTGTTTTGACAAAGCTCGGAACAAATGAGTGGCAGCGCAAGAAAGAACGCACAAAGAAGCGCCTTAAGGACATCGCACGCGACCTTATCCAGCTGTATGCTCAGCGCAAGATGCAGCCTGGCATTGCATTCCCTCCGGACTCTTTGTGGCAAAAGGAGATGGAAGCGTCGTTCATGTATGAGGATACGCCCGACCAAGCTGCTGCAACACGTGCGGTGAAGGATGATATGGAATCCCCCACGCCTATGGATAGGCTCATCTGTGGCGATGTGGGGTTCGGAAAGACGGAGGTTGCTATTCGTGCGGCATTCAAAGCCGTACAAGCTGGCAAGCAAGTAGCTGTGCTCGTCCCAACAACAATTCTTGCAGAGCAGCATCTCGCCTCATTCCGCGACCGCTTAGAGCGATATGCTGTAGTAATAGCATGTCTTAGCCGCTTTCGCACTGCTGCTGAGCAAAAGGATATTTTGCGACGTGTAGAATCAGGTGCGATAGATATTCTGATTGGCACACATCGCATGCTGAGCAAAGACGTAAAGTTTAAAGATTTAGGATTGCTCGTTATCGATGAAGAACATCGCTTCGGTGTTGCGGCGAAGGAAAAATTGCGTCAGATGCGCGTTTCTGTCGATACTATCACACTTACTGCGACACCTATCCCGCGAACACTGAACTTTTCGCTCATGGGTGCTCGTGATGTGAGTGTTATCAATACACCACCAAGAAATCGTTTGCCTATCAAAACAGAAATTACGGTGTGGAATGATGCAAAGGTACAAGCAGCCATAGAACGCGAGATGCAGCGGGGTGGTCAAATATTTGTAGTAAGCGACCGCATCAGCGAAATTGATGCGATAGCAGAACGTCTGCGTTGTCTTGTGCCATCTGTAAAAATAATTGTTGCGCATGGGCAAATGCCTCCCGAAGAACTAGAATTGCGCATGGAACAATTCATGGAGCGTAAAGCAGATTTATTGCTCGCGACTAAAATTATCGAATCCGGTCTAGATATTCCTAATGCCAATACAATCATTATTTGCAACGCAGATAACTTTGGCTTGGCAGAACTCTATCAGTTGCGTGGTCGTGTTGGTCGGTCGAATGTGCAAGCGTATTGTTATCTGATTATTCCCGAACCGCAAACCCTTTCCCGCACAGCACTGCGACGACTCCAAGCAATGGAAGAATTCAGTGAATTAGGGAGTGGATTCCATCTAGCGATGCGCGACCTTGAGATTCGTGGAGCGGGAAATCTTCTGGGTGCCGAACAAAGCGGTTTTATTGCTGATATCGGCTTTGAATTGTACCAAAAGATACTCGATGAGGCAGTACACGAGCTTAAGGAGCAAGAGTTTGCTGGGCTATTTCCTCGTCATTATGCTAATCGTGTGCAGTCTGAGTACGATGTAAGTACACATCGAGATATCGAGCTTCCCATAAATGAAAACATGACCGTTGAAACCGATGGTGACGCAATGCTTCCCAAGCACTACATTCAGAGTGAGGTAGAGCGGTATGAGATGTATAAAAAGCTTTTCCGTGCACTCAGTGAAGAGGATATTGATACAATTGTGAGTGAAATGCGAGATCGCTTTGGGACACTGCCTTCGGAGGCAGCCCAGCTTATTGATGCTGTTCGCTTACGTGTTGCTGCACTGCCTACAGGATTTTCTCATGTGTCATTCAAGCACAGCGTACTCACCTGTGAATTACCCTCCGAGGAACACACATTCTTCTATACTACAATTTTCCCAGCTATGATGAAAGCTGTAGCGCAGATGCACAACATTCGGATTATTCCGAAGGGGAAAAAGGTATTTCTTCAAGCCTCTGCTGCTTCGTTGGACGAAGCACAACGTCTCATACGTAGCATAATCGATGCCACCAAACATGTACTACGTGAGATGTCCTGTATGCTCGAAGAAGCTATTGACTGCGATTAAATATTTACCAAACTGCTGTATTGCTCGCTAGCCAAAGTATATTCGGCTCTGCAACAGAACACGATGTACAAAAAGTGTAACTTTTTGTAGCTCTCTCGGTTTTTATTCATGTAATTCAGTAAAGTGGTCTCCAAAGTAGACTGGAGATTTAACAGATGTTGTACTAAAACTATTTATGGAGGACATATGAAGTCCAACAATATGCGTAGCACCAATCTGTTGCTCATGCTCAGTGGATATGTAATTTTTGCGTGTGCAAGCTTAACATCGTGCAATGATGCAGGAACATCACCGATAACTGGTTTGTTTTCTGACGGAAAACAAGCGCAAACTTCGCCATATACAATTACAGGTGAAGCTTTAGCAGAACTTCAGGTTGAGGAGTTTGAGGAACTTCTAAGCTCTGCTCAGAGCGCTAAGCTTGCTGGAGTAGTGGATGAGGCAGAGATACAAAATTCACCGACTCGCAGCACTACTGCATCATTGAAGCCAGAAGCAGAGATAGAAGTTATACGCTTGCCTAACGTGCAGGGCAATACAGTGCGTGATGCAATGGCATCTGCGCGGTTTGATGCTGCTCTCGGTGTTCAGGCAGTTGAGGTCAGTGTTCTCGGTACAACCTATCAGTTCGCACCTGTTCCTGCTATGCCGCGCGCTGTTGTCAATAATCTCGTCAATAACTTGCTAAGTTCACTGAATATTAGTAGTCTGCCGAGAAAATCGGTATTTGTGTACCCACCGATTGTTCTGAGTAGCACAGCAACAAGCTCATCGTCGCTTATCAAGCTTAATGATGCAAACGCACTTGCAAGATTTCGCGTGACAAGCTATAACCTTGCTGATAATACGCTGGATATTCCAGGGGCAATCACGATTACTCTCCAAGAGAACGCGAATGTTCCCCGCACACAACCTCTTACAGTACGCTGGAACATGGCAGGAACGTTTACAGAAGGCATAGTAACACTGCGGAATATTGTAGATTCTGCCGCTCTTGCTGGACTTGTGGGAAAAAGTGCAAAAGAGGTAAAGGATATCTTGAAGGGTTTTTCACGCTCCATAACGAAGAAACTCAATGCTCCTACCAATAGTGTTGAAGTGACTGCTGAGGAGCTCTCCAAACTTCAGGCTGGCTCAGCATATCTGGGTATTAGTTTGAAAAACAAAAAGACCACAAATGGTGGGAAAGCCGTCCTAGAAGCTGAAACGCATGCTGGTGTGCGCCTTCGCTTACAATAAGCAGAATATGTTTGTCATCGATGTAAGCCGCAGTGCCGAAAATCTCTCTGGCTGCGGCTTGCATTTTTTACGCAACGTATCCCCCGTTCTGCCGAATGAAATTGATAAATGCTGCGAAGATTGGACTTTTGGAAAGAATATCATATCTGCCCAAAACAATAATCCGTTCGCGTGCTCGTGTCAGTGCAACATTAAGCTTGCGGTCTATAGTTCCATCGAGCGAAAGTGACTGTATGGCTGATATCTGCGAGGAAAAATTTACAGCATACGATAGAATGATAACATCGCGTTCGCTGCCCTGATACCGCTCAACAGTATCAACACTCACACAATTGCGTAAGTCGGTTGGCATACATCGTATGATGTTAGCGATTTGAGCGCGAAATGGGGTAATGATACCGATGCTCTGACTATGAAAGCTTGTGCCAGCTTCCTGCCAAAAAAATTCTGCCAGAAGAGCGGCACGTTGGGCTTCGACATGATGAATTTTGGTGTGCTGTTCAGCTGGAGAATTCCAGAAAATAACACGATGGGTTTCGAGAACGTCGCTAAGCGGAGCAAGCTCAGAAGGTATTGGGATGCGGAGCTTATTGAGTGGTAGCGTTTGGCGTTCGCTGAGTGGTGTAAGAATACTATTGTAGAATTCTTTGTTGGGGAATGCCGCAACGTCAACATGCATACGCCCTTGTTGTGATAGGGTGGTATATGCATGAGTCCATCCATTTTTTTTGCACTGAATGAGCAGACGTTCAAACAGTGATGTACGGAGATCATACAGGCTTATCTCGTGCATCTCAGTGTTTTTAACTCTAACACCACTGTCTGGCTGAAGTACAACAGCAGGCAATTGCTTTTCGTCTCCTATCAAAATGCAGCGGCGGAACTTTGATAGGATGCCAATGAGCTGTGGTTCCACGACTTGTGATGCTTCATCGACGATAACTGTGTCGAAGTGTAGAATCCTAGTAATCTCAGAATTTCGTAGAAACGATGAAATAGTAGAGACAACAATACGCCTTCGTTTAATAATTGTTGCGGCTTCGTTAATAGATTTTCCTGCGAGCAATGTGTATAGAATGCGGTCAGTGTGCTTAGTAGATTCTTGAGAACCTAAGCGCAAAAAGTCGAGATTGGCAGATACCAGAGCATCGCATATTTCGTCAACAGCACGATTAGTGAATGCAAGGAATAAGACTGTCTCGTGCATTTCATGATATAAAAACAACGCCATAGACTTTAGCATGCGCGAGGTCTTCCCTGTGCCGGGAGGTCCTTGGAGTAAGAAGTAATCGCATGTGCTGAGTGCTTGTGCAAGGCATTGGTGCTGCTGAGGCGTTAATGCATCAGGAAAGCGCGTTTGTTCGACGCGGTGGCGTATACTTTCGTCGCATGTTGGTTGTTGGCAGCCAAGAAGAAGCTTCTGCTTTGGCTCAGGTGCTTGAAGAAATTCATAGAGCGAAGTATACTGCGAGTTAAATTCGGAGCTGTAAAAGTCTGGTTCGATCGCCCACCATTCAGCGTGTTCTAGGAAAGAGCGTTGATTGCTGGAGGAAAGTAGTTGTTTATTGCGCAAGCTAACAACGACGTGCTGGTGCGAAATGCTCTTAATATGCCCCTTAAGCAAAGCGCTACGGAGAAACATCTGAGTGTCATTATCATGCGCGCGGTGAGGATATAGAATGACAATGTCACCGGCACGAAATGTTGTGACAGAAGGAGTATGTTCTGTATAGTAAAAGTGTAGGTGCATACGCTCAATATCACTGTCTTCAAGACTAAGTTTGAGGTAAGCAAGAGCAGTGTATTCAGCAAGTTTTTCGTCGAGAGGTTTTCTCCACAATCGAGCAAAACCTTCGCTCTCGCTGCTGCCGCCAACGCATGCAGCCCAGTGTTCGCGAGCAACAAATGATGTAAACACCCGGAAGTACTTTCGTGCTAGCGAAGAAGCTCTATGCCATACTTCTGCGAATCTTTGAACGTCCTTTTGCTGAAAATTTCCGTAGTGAGAGGCACTGTTCGTTATCGTTTTAAAAAAAGTTGAGTCACGATTCATTAATTGATGTTCCTGAGCAATAATATGATTGCGTAGCATAAGCAGTTGTTGTTTTGAGTTATAGTTATTCGCAACGTTACGGAGTGGGTTTACTGTAGTGCGAGCATACAAGATACAAGAATCGCCAGAGCGCTCAGGAAAGCAGGAGTCGAGCAGGAGATTATATCCAGTAACTTGCTCTGCATGGTCGTTCCGCACATCGGTTGCAATTGCTGGTGGCTTAGAGTTCTTGAGCTCAACGATTGTTTTCCGTTGGCTGGGAGTGGCTGTATCATTGCCGGTATATTCTATCATAAGGTCTAAGCGCCCTTGTAATCCGTAGAGGGGAGAAATAAAAGACGGTTCAATACTTGCAATATCCCACTGGAGTCTTGGTAATACTGAGCGAATATTATCAAAACACTCTTTGCATTGTTCACGCAGTTCTTCTACGACGTTTGTATTCTCTGCTTGCAGAGCGATAATAGATAGAGAGTTCTGTAGCACTGCAGCATGAAAAAGTGCGTCGAAGTCTCCATCAGGATTCTCGATAAGAGCATCGAAGAGGTAGTTGACAATCTTCCCCGTAGCGAGGCTTTGATTAGTGTGCTTGGGCAGAAGTTTATTGAGTA
Organism: Candidatus Kapaibacterium sp.; assembly: GCA_025055035.1. Taxonomy (GTDB): domain Bacteria; phylum Bacteroidota; class Ignavibacteria; order Kapaibacteriales; family UBA4661; genus PH2015. The sequence continues at coordinate 4,330 of JANWZB010000077.1, read as the reverse complement.
ACGCAGGATATGGTGTTTTGTCTTGAGTGTTGTTGACACATCGAGCAAGTTCGGTAACATTAACAAGGTAATCAGGCTCAAGAATAACCATAGAAGTTGATGTTGTTTGGTATGTCATCGAAGATGCAGACAGTAGCTGGATATCTGTGGCGTGGAGGGTGCAGAATTCGCATCTTATCATCTTCTGAAGACTATCCCACGGGGCATTGAGGCGTAGGCGCATAATAGTGCCTTCTTCTGTTTCCCCTTCAATATCATGACCGGATTCCGCGTGTGCAGTAACTGTCAGCCGAACGCATCGTATATACTCTGTACGCGTGGAAGAAACGTTTCGTGTGAACGATGGTGCTTGAAGTAATCGGGAACGTAGAGATTCTGGTACTTGTTGGCTAGAACAAAAGAACAAAAGCCGTGCAAGAGCTCGTGCTGCGCTTATACATGCGGTAGAAGATAGGCGTGAGCGTGTGCGGCGGGCTTGTTCTGCTAGGTGTCGCATTATGTGCAGTTCATGCATAATCTCAGGCGGTATGCCGTACCGGGATGCTACAAAGAGCAAGCGTGAGTACATATTGCTAAACACCTGGAATTCACTCGCAGTGAGAGCCTCAACAATGTCGCTTAAGCAATTTTTCAGTAGAAGAAGCTGGGTGGCAGTCGAATAGTCGCTATTGCTTATAATTTCCTCAAGTTCTCTATAAAAGTAGAGAGCTTGTTCCTGTGACATGATGTGTAGCTGTAGCATCATAGGTAAGGAGTCAAAAACACTATAGGGCAAAGTACTGTTAAAAATTAAAGATACATACTACCGAATAATTAAAGAAATCAAGAGAGCTGAGTATAGCGCATATTGGGTGTAGTGTTACATGCTAGTTAAAAATTCTTCATAAGCGAAATTTCGCCTGTGGCAAAAATGAGCTAAAAGTTCATACTCAATTCATTGAAAATTCATAATCGGGATTGTATGTTTGCGGTGTAATGTACAGTTGTTTCACAACCTGTGAGGTTTTCATGAGTGCTTGTATTGCACAACGCTCTTTGGCAAATAGAGTTTCCGCATGCGTAGCAAGTATTGTGTTTGCTCTCGCAGCGCACAAGGCTATAGCGCAAGTACAGCCACTCCAGCATGACCAAGCACATGCTATTGCTACGCCACAGCAATCTTCCATTGAAAACGTCGAAACGCTTCTGCGAGCAGAAGACTTGCTGCAAAATAATATACAATTTACTCCTGCGTCCATCGACGTCAGCGCGCTTAAGCGGAAGATTGTCTATCCAGAAGCAGCGCTCCAGCGCAATGTCAGAGGTCGCTTTGAGCTTATCGTGTACATTGATAAAGATGGTAGCGTACAGTCGGTGAATTTTGTAGCCGACCGTAGTGACGACAACGTGATGAGCGCAATTATCGCTTCTGCATGCGAAGTAGTTAAAGCAAGCAAGTTTACACCTGCGATGCTGAATAATCAACCAGTAAGTAGTGCAGTACGCATCCCCTTTAGCTTGCTTTAAAAGTCCTCACCAAATAGCGAAATGAAAAGCGCTAGAAAATTGCTATGACACCATAGCAAACCTCCTGAACACACAAACTCTCCTCATCCGTACTTATAAGGGGCCGATGAGGAGTTTTTTATTTTTGTGTATATTGCTCGTCTGAAACATCGAGACGAGATAGGGATCACAAAGAAGATATTGAAGATATAAATAAAATAAATTTGGAAAGTCCGAAAACCACCAAGTAAAAGAGGCCGCATAAACTGAGTATTTATGCGGCTTTTTGTGGCTTTACTAAGCGCACCCGAAGAGATTCGAACTCCTAGCCTTCTGATCCGTAGTCAGATGCTCTATCCAGTTGAGCTACGGGTGCATCGATGGGACAGCTGAACTAAACTGCTGTTTTTAGCTTATTGACATACGCAGCAAGCTTAGACTTATGATTTGCTGCGTAGTTTTTATGCACAATACCTCGGTCGGCAATTCGATCAAGGATTTGCGATGCACGGCGCAGCTTTTGCTCTGCTTCCTCAGCTGTGGTTGCCGACTTGACATCTTTGATTGCGCGCTTTGCCATGACTTTGTAATAGCGATTGTAGGCTTGACGCTTTTTATCTTGGCGAACACGCTTTTCCGCTGAAATGTGATTGGGCATAACGTCAAAAAGAGAAACGAAGGATACTACAAAAACAGACTACAAATATAATGCTCTTTTGCCAAGAGTGCAAGTTTTTCTTTTCGCTATATCGCTCCATTGCAAAGCTAAAAGCGCACAACATATTGTATTGCAACCTGCTGAAGGCGTTGTTCGCTGTGGTATGCTGCACCGCTATACAAGAGTGTAGTGTAGGAACGAAAGCTCAGTCGATATGCGATGTCAAGTCGAGCGTTGGGAGCAACGTAATACCCGCCGCCAAGTCCTATAGTGGAGATTGCTCCGGCACTAACGGATTGCTGTAAGTAGGGTGAGCTATGATATGCTACACTCCCACGTACAACAAACGGTTTGTTGGGGAACTCGTATTCTGCGCCAACTCCGGCACGAAATTGCATACGTAGCAGCTGTGTTGCTGCGCGTTGGACGGCGTTCACGTCAATTGATCGACCGCTTGCACGAATAGATGGGGCATCGCTTAGTTCTGCTCCTGCTGTTACAACAAGTCCAGAAAGGTGTGCAGCTGCACCAGCACCCAGCGTCCAAGGAAGTGTTAGATTCAATGCTAGTGGTTGAGGGTCATTGGGATTATAAAAGCGTCTGTCGCCATTGTCGAATAGTGCCGAATAGCTTGTACTAACTCGCTCAATAATCTGCATGCCTAAAGGAAGAGAAGCACTCAGTCCTGCACGAACATTTTCTCCAAAGCGCATTTGTGCGCCTGCAACAAGGCGGCTCCCTGAGATACTGTGATCAACAAGTTCTATAGCTCTCATTTGTGAAAAGTCGATGTCAGTCAAGTTTCTCGTATCCAAGCGTACATAGCGGTTTTGTATGTCTGTTTCTTGAAATACTCGGCGATAACTGTATTCCCCAAATATGCCAACGATACTGAGACCAAGTGACAGGTTTCGGGTAATGTCTACGCCTATACCAATACTTAGTGTGCTGAGAGCGCCACTTTCATCGATGCTAACGTTCTGCTGCAGGTTATTGCGCAGAGGAGTAACGAAGCGGTTATTGACTACATCAGCCAGTGCAAGTTCCCACGCTGGATTACCATCCAGATTACCTGTTCGTTGATTGTCCACCCATGCGCCTATAAGGCTAGAGACGGTATTAAAGCCTGCAATCGAATCGCCACCGGCGAAATCTATCTCTCGTGCGTAACCAAGTGCAATTGTGTAGTTCCCAGATTCTCCAACACGAATAGGGAACGCTATGCCGATATGAGACATGTGGGGAGATGTGCGATATGCTGGTGCTGTGCTGCCAAAGTGTGTTACAGAGCTACTGTAGCTGTTGATCTGTCCACTTGCGGAAAATTCAGTGAGCGGTAGAAGAGTCAATCCTGCAGGATTGACATATAAAGCAGCGTAATCATCAGCCAAGCCCGCAAACGATAATCCGAGAGCACCAGCGCGCGGTGTTAGCATACCATTTATAAGACTGTAACGCAGGGCATCCTCGATGTACACTGCTTGAGCATAAATGCGTTCTGTACAAAAGAAAAAAGATGCACATACAGCAACAATCGATGATAGCAGAAGCCCCCTAGCGCAATAGTGCTGATATGCAAAGACAACAGCACGGTAGTGTGCAAAACCTGATAGCAGCAGTGTGAACGTAATCATAGGCGGTGATTGTTTCAGTGGAAGCTCGACAGTATCGATATTGTAAGACAGATGATGTGTCGTGCTTTCGAGCTGTTCTATGCAAAATCGCAATCGGCAGAGAGGGGCTGATTGTAGCCTAGCATTCTCTGCCGATACGGTATTCAGTATCTTACAAATCTTTGTTGCTACGTTTAGTTCCAACCGCGACTTCGAGCACCGCCTGAAGAGCCACCGTAGCTTCCGGATGAGGAAGGTATGCTGTAGCTTCCGCTTGAGTATCCACTCGATGAAGATTTATTCCAGCCGCTCGATGAAGTATTGTACGTTCCACTGCTGTTGCTATTTCCATACCAGCCACGTCCGTAAGAGCTACCGTTGTAATAGGAACGGGTTGTCGTTGGAGAAGAAGTGTAATAGCTAGGCTCGTAGGTGCTTGTATTGTACGAAGCTGTACCGCGCGCTGATGTACCGCTGTAGTAATTGATGTAGTTTGTGATAAGGTTATCGTTCCCATACGATGCTGACTGGGAAGCACGATTACTGGGATTGAATTGCTGGTATTCAGCGCTGG
>JANWZB010000076.1 GCA_025055035.1 Candidatus Kapaibacterium sp. | reverse complement strand
CGCCCAAATTCTGTGTTCTATGACGAAAATTACAACGTTCTCACGTATACAGCTACATCGTCGGATTCAACGATTGTTTCTGTGCGTGTGCGCCAGAGTGATGAGCGCTTTAACGGGCGTCCATCGCTGTTTTATGCTGTTCAGCCCGGTGCTCCTACCGGCAGTGTTGTAACAATTACCTTAACAGCAGATGATGGCACAGGGCTCTTTGCTCGTGATATGTTCAACATTCAAGTGGTTAACACCATTACCTCCGTTGCTCAAGAATATGAGCCATCGGTGAGTGTTCTGCCGAACCCTATGGCTGATCGCGTAGTGATTACAGCAACAGCACACACAACAGGGCGACTACTAACGCGCATACTGAATGCGGTGGGGGCAGAGCTTGTACGTCAGGAAGAACCTGTTAGTGCAGGTGTGCAATATCGCCAAGAATTTGATGTTGCTTCTTTGCCGTCAGGTGTCTATTTTGTAGAAGTGCATGATGGCTCGACACGGTGCGTGCGAAAAGTGGTCAAGCACTAGTTTGTATGTGCTTTCTTAGCGAGAGATGTACCCCGTGCTTCGAGAGCGCACTTGTTCTCGAAGTACGGCTTTTTCCTTCATGTATTCCTGCGTTTCTACAACAGCAATAGCGTATGAATAGACGTGATTTCCTGCATACTGCTGCATTAGGCAGCGCAGCCTCGTATTACACTGGCGCGCCGCTTTGCGTACCACCTACAGCGCACCCTGCAGCCCGCATGACGCTGAGCTTCCGACCATTCACTCTGGAGCTTAAACATGCATTTGGTGTATCAGTCAATACGCGGACATCAACGCCTATTGTCCTGACCACGATTCAGTATGGTAAACTGAAAGGCTACGGTGAAGCGTCAATGCCACCCTATCTAGGTGAAACTCAAGAGAGCGTCATGAAGTTTTTGAGCAAGGTTAATCTTTCGCGCTATGATAACCCCTTAGAGCTAGAGACAATTCTTGCAGACATCGACGCTCTTGAGCCTGGAAACAACGCTGCAAAAGCCTCGATTGATATTGCACTGCACGACCTTGCTGGCAAGATTATGGGTCAACCACTGTACAATATCTGGGGACTCGATAGAACAAAAACACCCTACACTGTGTTTACTATCGGGATTGACACACCCGAGGTTGTGCGTAAGAAGGTACTCGAAGTCGATCCACGGTTTAAATTACTGAAGATCAAGCTAGGGCGCGACAATGATCGCGAGATTATTCGCGCCGTGCGCTCTGTGTCGGACAAACCGCTCGTAACTGATGCAAATCAAGGCTGGAAAGATAAGGAGCGTGCGCTCGACACTATTCATTTTCTCAAGGAAAATGGCGCCGTGCTTATCGAGCAACCACTGCCCAAAGAAATGGTAGACGACAACGCGTGGATTACGGAACGGAGCCCTATTCCTGTCATTGCCGATGAGTCTATCAAGCGCTTGAGCGACCTTATTGCTATGAAAGGTGTATATCATGGTGTTAATCTCAAGCTTATGAAGACAACTGGCTTGCGCGAAGCGCACAAAATGATAACGGTAGCACGAGCTTTTGGTATGAAGGTGATGATTGGCTGTATGACCGAAACATCATGCGGCATAACAGCAGCAGCACATCTCACTCCCCTTGTGGACTGGGCTGACCTCGATGGAGCACTTCTCAGCAAAAATGATGTATTTCGTGGTATTACCTTCAGCGATGGGAAAATCATTTTGCCTACTGCCCCGGGTATAGGTGCTGTGCCACGCTAGAATCATAGCGATGGAACAAACTACATGCAAAACAGCCGCTTTTGTGTGGTGCTTTTGCAATCTCAAGCGGCTGTATGCATGTTTTATACAGTTGCGGCTTTCTTTCTCCGGTTTTTCTTTTTCGGACGGCGCTTACCCGACGTCCCAGACCAGATTTTACCACGTTTTGAGCGTCTATCACCTTTACCCATAGCTATGCAACGATGTGAAACAATCAAAACATATAACGTTGGAAGTGCAAAGATACAGACTTTACAGATTTTCGCAATGCAGAAAACGTGCGGCTAGTGTGGGTGTTGAATGTTTATGAGCGTCACATGTGTTGCAGGCATGTGAGAGCACGCAGCGCAGGGATAGTAGCGCAACCAGTAAGAAACATCGCTCCGCGTAGCTGGAACTGCCAGCCGCGCAACATACTCTCAAGGGCATATTGTCCCTGATCGACAAGTGTTTGCAACACGGGACGTGCCGCCGCTGCAAGATGCGCTCCGAGTGCAAGAGCCTTTGCAACGTCTAGTCCAGATGTAATCCCTCCAGAAGCAATAACAACAGCATGTTCCCGGAATGCAGGATAGTCGCGCCGTAACTGTTCTGCCTGCAAGAGGCACTCCACTGTGCTCATACCCCAATCCCAGAAGACCTCTTTGTACTGATGTTCAGGAGAGCGTAAAATTTCCACACCTGCCCAACTCGTGCCGCCTGCTCCAGCAACATCGAGAATCGTAACACCCGCTTCGAACAGGCGCCGCATAACGTCTGCATGTAGCCCTGCTCCCACTTCCTTGACAATAATAGGCACACCAATAGTTCGACAAATGGCTTCAATGCTACGCAGCACACCGCGAAAGCGTGGCGAGCCTTCAGGTTGCAACAATTCCTGCAAGGGGTTGAGATGAATAATTAACGCATCAGCTTCAATCATGTCCACAAGCATATGCAGTTTCTCGCGGACATGAGGTTGTGTTATTTCGGCAGCACCAATATTTGCTGCCAGGGGAATACGAGGTGCCACTTGACGAGCGATACGAAACGATGCATGGAAGTCAGATTGCTCCAGCGCTTGGCGTTGCGAGCCTACGCCCATAGGGATAGCTAGCGATGCACACACCTCAGCAAGTGCACAGTTGATGCGTTCTGCATCAGCATAACCACCAGTCATTGAAGAAATCATAACAGGCATGGCAATTGACTTGCCAAGAAATGTCGTCTGTGTGCACACCTCATCAAAGTCAAGTTCTGGCAAGGCATTATGTGGTAAACTAATGCTCTCGAAACCGCTTGTTTTTGTACGAAAGCTTACCCGTTCTCGAACGCATAGCTCGACGTGCTCTTGTTTGCGAGAGGAGGTATTCTGCATGTCGGAAGCCATACGCATCATACATCTAGAGTCTGACACTTATTGTCATACCCTCAGCGATTGGCACAAGACAGCTGTGGAGCATGGGATGTGCTTTTAGAGCTTTGTTGAACTGCTGTAGGGCTTGAATAGTAGGGTCGTCTGTTGTGGTATCAGCAATCTTGCCCCACGCAAGGGTATTATCAGCAATAATCAACCCACCAACACGCACAAGGCGGACACTATGCTCAAGGTATGTAGTATAGCCAGCCTTGTCTGCATCAATGAAGACGGCATCGAACACAGCACCGCTGATGCTGTGGAGGATGTCTTGAGCGCGACCCACACGAACTTCAATAATGTGGTCAAGACTTGCTGCGCGAATGTTCACACGGGCGTAGTCAGCATGGTGTTCGTCAGATTCAAGTGTTAGGAGGTATCCATCGGGCGGTAGTGCACGTGCCATCATAATTGCTGAGTATCCAACGAGCGTGCCGATTTCAAGAACACGCCGAGCGCCTATTGCCCGTAGCAGAACCTGAAGCAGGGCACCTTGCTCTGGGGCTATGTGAATTGCTGGTAGTCCTGCCTGCTCTGCTTCTTGTTTGATACGTTGCAGCAGCGCATCTTCCGCAGGAAATGTTGTGCAGATGTACTGGTGCAAGGCTTCTGTGAGAGGAACATGCTTCATGGACGCGAGCCTAAACGAACATTCACATTCACACCATCGCGTGGGAGATTATCAAGGAAAATTTGTAGGCGAGCAATTGTACTGTCGAGCCGACGATTGAACTCTTGGTCATAAATAAACTTGTGAATTATGTTGTTACCGTTGCGCGCATCACTGATAAAGCTGTTAAGATTGTTGATAAGCCCGTCGAGCCGTTGTACAGTTGCTGTGCCTGATGTAATAAGCGTTCGTGCTACAAGAATTGTAGAATCAAGCTGGTTGATAAGCTGCTCAATCCTTGGGGTTGTTGTTATAACAGTCGAGCGAAGAGCGCGTGTAATCTCAGCAAGGTCAGTAGCGATAGTTTGAAGAGTAGCGTTATTGTCGTCGAGAAACGTGCGGGCAGTCAGTGTTATATCACTGAGGTTCTGCAAGGTCGCGCGTGCATTGGAGACAACACTACCATCGGCAAGCAGTTCGGTACCAGCTTGAGTAATTGTATCAAGCCTTCGGACAATTGTTTGCAGGTCTGTGCCTACAGTGCCGATAAGAGCAATCAAATCTGCGATGTCACCTGCATATATGCCACGCACGGTATCGCGTTCGGAAAGCGGTTCTTGGGCTATACCTGGTGCAATCTCAATTTTGCGTCCACCTGTAATCTCGAGAATCATAATGCGTGCAATGGCATCGCGGCGTAAATCGCTAATATTGTCCATCGAAGCTGTTATGATAACACCACCGCGAACGGGTTCTATGCGAGTGATAGAGCCACGCTTTACGCCATTCACAAATACCGGCGAAGCAATCTCTGCACCGCCCGACGATGCTGAACGTATTGTAATAGTAATCAGGCTCGTTCGAGCAAGAAGATTTTTCCCAACAATGATTCCACCAAGCAGTAGAAGCAGAGAAAGTAGGGTAACCGCGCCAACTTTGACTTCTGGAGAGAATCCATGAGACGATGGATGCGTCATGATATAAGCAAGACTGTACGTAGATGTAGACTACAAGAATAGAACAGCAGTGTGGGAAATGCCAAAATTACAAAATAGTTGCATGAGATTAGAGGATTTTATTGGTTGATTGGTATCGCGTACATGCTCTGCTTTGCGCGCAACATTAGTGAGGAATTCGTTTGTGAGCTTGATGGTTTTTGCGATATTACGCGTTCGTGAGTTTGTTCCTTACAGCGCTGGTATGAACCACTACAGTATACTCTATCGCCTGTGTCATTTTTTGCCTGCTCAACCTTCAGTACTGACGCAGTCGCTGCTTACTCAGCCTGTATATTCATTAGACTCTACGGCACTGGAACAATATCCTATGACATTGAGTACCACATTGCACAAGATAGCCTGTGAATATCAGAAACTTGCTGCTATTGCAGTAAAGATAGTGCAGCGCTCCGATATGCTGGAACAGTACCTTCGCAGTCTGGGTGTGTGGGATTGCTACGCAAAAAACGAACTTCCACAGTCGCCACAGCGTGCGTTACTTGCACTCCGTGGGATTGTGCATGAGTATCCCGAAATAGAAACACAAGTGCAGCAAGGGCAGATTCCCGACAATATCGTATTTCGGTCAGCATGGACATTCTTACTGTTTCGCTACGGACATCGCGGTATGTACGAAGGCGACATTGCCTATCCACGCTTTGGAGACAGCGTACAGCAAACTTTGGCATATATTCTCTCGCTCAGTCCTGTGCGAAAGTACGACGATGAGTTTCCCACGCTTCCACCTATGACGCTTCGAGCGAAGCTTGCATTGTGGTGTTGGTCGTACTATAAGCATCTACAAGAGCAGCTGGAGTATCATCGCTCGGAAGCTATGCGGCGAACATCGAGCCTGCGGCGCGAGCTTATCATTGCTGCTGAACAGCTCGTTCGTATGGGCAGGCTACAGAGAGTCGAAGAAGTCTGGCATCGTACTACCGAAGAACTTATAACACTTGGCGCATCTATAGTGTAATCTCCCCTACGTCGAAAGCACAGTGCCGGCAAGACTATCATGAGCGTTCGCGCATTATACACTCTTCATTGTATGCAAACAGCTTTTCAACTATATGCTGAGAGCTACTGCGAGAGAGCAACAATCTAGCATATACGTTAACATATAATCTCTCACCCTTCTCGGCAGTACAGTGCACAGCGAGCAGGGGGCATATATTTTTGCCCCCTGCTGTTGTGTCAATGCATAAGCTGTTTTTCTCCTCTATTTTTTCGCTTTCTTGGCGCCCTTTGCATCTTGCGGTGCTGACGACGCAGCTGCACAGCCAAGAGCTTCAAGCTGTGTTTCCAGTTGGCTAATCATTTTGGTATCCGGGGGTGTTTGGGCCTTCATGCGCTTAATGGTTTCTTGATAGTATTTGCATGCATTAGGTGTATCCTGTAAGTTTTGCGCCGCAATTGCAGAATAGAACCAACCAAACTGGTTCTCAGGATCAAATGCCGTCCAATCTTGACTGTGCTTCTTGAGTTCTGTCCAGTTCTTTGCAGAGTTCGCCATGCGACACAGCGTTCCTAGCGCACTAATAACTTCACGCTTTGATTTTGGATCATTTTTCCCCGCCTCAACAACCTTGATGAATTCATCACGTGCTTCTTTATTCTTCTTCATTTCGAGATATGTTGTTGCAAGTTGGCTACGTGCATAGAGTGCTGTTGGGTCAATCTGTACAGACTTTTGCAATGCAGGAAGAGCAGAATCCAACATCTTTTTCGAGAAAAACGCTGTTCCTATGTAATAATATGCACGCGCATTATTGATTGTGTCAAATGGGCAGTTGATTGTATCGAGACGCTTACGAAAGATTTCAATAGCATCATCGTACTGGCGCCACGTGTACAGCGCTGTGCCAATCGACATCATCAACTTACAACTCTTGGGGTTTTTCGAGAAAAAATCTTTATACTCACGCACTGCAATGGCTGTGTCGCCAGCATTGATAGCAGCACGAGCAAATAGTTCAATATCATCAGGCTTTAAGCCTCGTGTAGATTTGATTTCTGCAAATTTCTTTTCTGCTTCTTTGAAATTGCGTTTGTACAGATGCGTTTTAGCAATCATTAGGTCTGCTCGCTCAGCCACACTATCAATTGCTTTTCTTGTCATCTCAAGGTGTTGGACGAGCGCAGTGTCGTATTCCACTTTTTCATTTTCTAATAGCCAAAATGCTGCTTGTGCGAGATACCACCGGGCTAAAGGAGCATCAGGTTTGAGGACCAAATAGCGCTGAAGCGTTGGTATAGCTTCTGCGTATTTCCGTGCTAGGAATTGGATTTTCCCCTTGTTGAAAAAGGCACGTGCATTGTTTGTATCAGCTTTTGTTACCTTATCCCATTCCTGCAGAGACAGGTTTACAAACTTGATATTATCTTCTTTGCTTGTGCCTTGATTGTTGGCAATACGGAAGTAGGATTCTGCTAGTTTGATGCGAGAATCTAAAAGGTTTGGGTCGCGTTTCAGCGCCTCCTCATAGTTATCCTTCGCAAGTTCGTACACTCGCTGAGCAAAGTAAATATCGCCTCGCGCAACATATGTTGCAGGAAGCTCTTTATTGATGGATTGGGCTTTAATAACTGCTGCATCAGCTTTTGTAAGAGCATCCTTAGGAAATCCCGGAGCTTCATTCCCCGCAACATATACCGCGCTCAAAACCAAAAAGTTTTCGGCATCTTTGGGGTATGTTTTTGTAAGTTCTTCTGCTTTTTTCAGAGCGTCGTTGTGCTTACCAACAGCTGATAGCCCTAATGCAACTCTCCGCATAACCTCTGGCTTCCAATAATCAATATCTTGAGCCTTAAGATAATACGCTAAGGCTGAATCTTGCTGGTCGAGAGCATCATATACATCGCCGAGTAGCAGCAGTGACGCAATATCACGCGGATTTTCTCTAACAGCAGCTTGCGCTAGTGGTAATGCTGCAGGATACTCTTTTGCTGCAAACTGGTCTTGAGCTTTCTTAAAATTGCTCTGCGCTATTCCAACATGCACAATACTACATACTAGCATCATGTGTAGTACGACGCTTTGCATCTGGCTACGGATACTACAATTATAATATCGTTTCATACAGCTTTGAGAAGATATACGAACAACTGTTTGTTTCATGCTATCACCTCTTGGAAGAATATGAAAAAACGGGAGTTTAATCATTGACAATACACATTCTCTTGCTTACTCGTCATCATCAGTCGGCACAAGTTCAAATCGTGCTCCTTCTGGTACAATGCCAGATTTCAGGAAATATTGCTTTGTGCGAATATCATTGCGAAGAAACGTCATAAATCCCCATGGCAAATTGCGACGGTCTTCCAGAAGTAATCCGCGAATATGAATGGGGAAAGGATACTTGCCCATAACAACATACGCTTGATGTACAGGCTTCGGGCTAATATATGTTCCTGCGCTATCGTGAAATCCGATTTTGAGGAGCTTGAATTGCTTATCACCAGCGTGATGCCATAAGTAGCCAATACCAATAGCATAGGGATTCTGTGCGACAATGCTCCGTGCGCTATCTGCATTCTTGACTAGTAGCATTCGTGCCTGTGGAGCGGTATTCTTGGTGAGTAGAAGCATCAGATTACCATACTCTGAGGAGTACGCATCTGGACATACAAAAACCGGCTCTGTTTTGAGTTGAGCGAACATGCTGCGTAGTGTAGCATTCTTGTCGGTAAATATTTGCTTCAATTGTGCAAGTGAGATTGTATCGAGAGGAAAATCTCGCTGGACATAGAATACTAGTGCATCTGTCGCAATAATAATTGTAGCGTGTGGGGGCAACTTATTTGCCCGAAGAATGGAATCCTCATCAGCCAGATATGGTCGAGACACAATAACTCCCCGCGCCTTTGCTGCAAACAGCTGTATCATTGCTTCTCGCGCCGATACCGGAAGAACTTGTACATGTGCCTCATTGTATGAGGAATCAAAGTACGCACATGCAGGCTTGAGGCGCTCTATAATGCTTTCATCACAGAGAATTGTTGCTTCTCCTGTTGTGGCTGTTTCCACAGGCTCACTCTGTTTATCATGTTGTTGATTGCAAGAAACACATATTATTACAGCACATGCAACAACAGTTATTCTCATGCTACAATATGCCTTTGTCTGTGTATTCATAGACCTAGCTTAGCCGTATGCTACAATACTAAAATGATGTTACATTTCATTGTTATACCGCTTATACTCCTGGTGTTGCGACCAAAATGTCGCTAAGCGGTACAGTCCGAAGAGAATAATAACAACACCGAACATGCGCACATGCGGGTCGTTTTGTATCATTGGAATCCAGCCTACTACCCATGCAATTCCAACGAGTAGGACGATACTGCGCGTTACGTAGTTCAGAATAATGACATACTTGTTCATCTGTAGTGCCACGCGATAAGGTGTAGTGTATGGATACTATCACGTACTAATGTGCCATGTTCAGTGGATGTGCTTGTCAAAGACGACAGTGTATCAATAAAAATAAAGAGAGACGCGCTTTATCTGAATACTTTCGTGTGCAGAAAAGCACGTCTCTATACGCATAGTACTGTACTGCTTTCACAAGAAAGCATCATACTCGATATTTAGCGGAGACGGAACACTACTGGGATACTAACCCAACAGTCAATGGGCTGATTGTTTTGTATTGCTGGCGTAAACACTGAGCTCATGATTGCCTTAACAGCAGCATCATTAAGGAGGTCAGAGTCCGTGGATTCAATGATATACTTTTTGGGAACGCCATTTTTTCCTACCAGCACACGAATACTCACTTTACCCTCAATCCCTGCACGTTTTGCGAGGTCAGGGTAGACCACTTTCTTTTGGAGTTCTTTAATGTCGATGTAAGGCTCCTTTTCTACGGGGATAAAGTCATAGGCATTCGGTTCTTCTTCTCGAACTTCTGTTTCTACCTCAGAAGCTAAGCCAAGATATCCTACATCATTCCCATCTCCACCGGTTGTGCTTGCACGTGAGATTTCATCAACATTTGCGAAGTCTTTAACGTCGGGTGCAATCAGTGCATCTGGTACTGGCACAGGTGTACCTGCACGTGCCGCTGGGCCTGGAGCTGTTGTGGGCGGCGGAGGCGGTGCAGCATCAGTTTGTGCAGGCGGAGGTGGCAGATTTGTGAGCTTCATTTTGTTAATCGGTGGTCCTTTCTTTGCTCCCGCTGCACTCGCAGCTAGAAACAGCGAATAGCCACCAATACATAAAACAAGCAATAACAGCGCCGCAAGAAATCCTCGTTGTGTAGCGCGAGGAATATACGCTTTCAGCTCTTGCGCTCCATAGTGGAGTTCAGCTGCATTTGCTGTCATATCTACTGTTGCCATAGCACTATACAAAATACAAGATGATACAAAGTTAAAGCAATATTTGAGGAACCGAAACGACCATGCCTAGAAATGCGCCGAAGACGTACCAGAACTGCTTCTTTCATCTCATCATAGGCCTTTCAGGTCTTCTCTGTCTTCTTCAGTAAAAGGCGTCATAGCGAATTTCCGTTCACGCTTCATGCCTTTTGCAGCAAGGCGCTGCGTAATCTCTGTCTCTGCGATATTTAGTTCATCGAGAATTTTTATCACCAATTCATACGGAACTTGGTTCGACACTCTCAGCGCAACAATTAGTCTGTTCTCCAGACGCATATTTTCATTAATCGACAGCGCACGCAGATCTTTGAGAGCAACCTTCTCTGGGGGATTCTGTTTCTTATCACCAAGAACTTTAAATATCTGTCCATCGTCTCGGACGAGTATCGTGAGCAACTCAGACTGCTTAACTTCCACATTTTCTGTTTCGGGGGGAATTGACATTTCCATCACTTGAGGTGTTGTCAATGTCGTCGAGAGCATAAAGAATGTTAGCAGCAGAAATGCGATATCTACAAGCGGCGTCATATCCAGCACAAAACCAACACGCTTTTTCTTCTTCCGTACTGTCGCAAATGAGCCGCGCTTGACTCTAGGCTGAACTGATAGTCCACCACCACCGCCACCCATACTGATGTCTCCTTTGTATGTATCGAGTGAATAAGGTACAGAGATTTGTTGAGTTATACATATACACGATGTCAGTACATCATCGTGTTTTGTACGAACGCTCTAACTTGGACGGTCAGTAACAAAATTAAAGATTGTTGCATTACTCTTTCGCATGACTTCTGTCAAATCTTCTATCCACTTATACTTGATACGCTTGTCGGCATCAATCGCGAACTTCATGCGAATGTTGACTATGCGCGTTTGTCGAATAAGGGCTTCCATTGTTTTTAGGTCCGTAACCTTTAAAATGATTTTTTGACGCGCTTCCTCAGGAATTTGGATTTTATCAGAGTTATAGACGATCTTGCGGTCTTGCTCATTCGATAGCGAGAAGTAGTATGCCGTATCGTTCGCAACAGTGTCTATACCGATTTTAATCATCGCAAGGTCTTTTTCGGGCACTTTCGACGTGTCAGCCGATGCCATCGGACGCTTGATAGTGAACTTTTGCTCGCTTTCCGTTTCTGACTTAAACTTTGCCGTAAACATAAAGAACGTCAGCAGTAGAAATGCGATGTCCACAAGTGGTGTCATGTCCAGCACAAAACCAACACGTTTTTTTTTGATTTTGCTCATGATATTCCCTCACAAAGATAGGAAAAGCTCGAAACTATACTGTTCGGCATTTTGTATTGTTATTGTATTGTTATTGCTTCACCTTTACTGTCAAAATTTCCGTTACACTTAGAATAGCTTCGTCGATCAAGTATGTAAAGTTATCTACACGTGTTGTAAACATATTGAAGAACACAATGCAGATAACAGCACCGATAAGTCCACCAGCGGTATTGTACAGGGCTTCGGAAATACCGATAGAAAGCGCCTGTGCAGACACTGTACCGCCAGCACCTAGTGCAGCAAACGCACGAATCATACCCAGCGTTGTCCCTAGAAGACCAACCATTGTTGCGATAGAGGCAATTGTTGAAAGAATAACAAGATTCTTTTCTAGAAGTGGGGTTTCAAGATTTGTTTGCTCATCAATAGCTCGCTTTACTTCGAGCATTTTCTTTTCAGGGTCAAGGCGGTCGCTGTCTTTCACTGCTAGATATTTCTCTAAGCCAGCACGCAGAATATTTGCGAGACTCCCCCGCTGAGCATCACACGCCGCAAGTGCTCCAGCGATATCATTATCTTCTAGCAAGGTTTGGATTTTTTTGATAAAGATTGGCATCGGCTCTTTGCCTTGCGCTTTATTCAAAGAGAGTGTGCGCTCTATCACAAATGTAATAGCAATCATAATGAATGCAAGCAGTAGCGCTACAAGCGGACCTCCCGTATGAATTGTACCCAGAACATTCCCCGGCAGCGGCTCGTGGCGCATAACGCCGTCTTTGAAGTTCGCTGGATTGCCCATAACAAACCACCAAATAATAAAGCCAATTGCAACCTCCGCTGCCATGATAATAACGTTGATAACGTTTTTCATGTAAAAAACTCCCGAAAAAGTGAGGAAAAGTTATGAATTAAAAGAAAGATGTTTGATTGCTTCTTCTCGTGTTGTAAATATCTCAAAAACAAGCGTGAGCTTTGTAATAACGAAGATGTGTTCAATATTTTTGCTCACATTGCAAAGAATGATGCGACCGCCACGCTTACTAAGATTCGCATGAGCTGATATAAACACTCCTAAAGCTGTTGAATTCAGGTATGTTACGTGTTCTAAATCTACAATGACTATCGGATTTTCATGCTGCGCAAGCTTCTTAAACTCCTCACGTAGAGTGTCCGTCTCATCACCACCGATAAACTGACCATGCAATCGAAATACTGTTATTGTTCCTTCTTGCTCGACAAGAATCTGCTCTGGCATACAATTTCCTGCTTGTCATGTATATAGTAAGTTAGATTGTCATAACAGGAGACAGGCTTTGCGGACGACACTGGTAGAACAAGTTACTGGATATTCATACACTCTGCATCACAGCAACATTCGCTGCGCATTTGCCACTCCTGCTAGCATCTTGGCTTTTCCAGCAATACCCCATAAAGCTTCATCTTGTGGATTTGACTAAAGAAATGCCTCTTCTTCCTGCTCGACTTCTCTAGAAAGCATAAACTCAACAGCAAGAAGACTGTACTCAGCGGATACAGAGAACAACGTGAATTGTCATAGCGAAAATTTACATTAAAAAATCGTCCTTGTCAAAGAAATTTGTGCAACTCATCGTAGTTTTTTTCGTACTCTGCACCTTCTCTCATACGTTCTCAAAACGTAGCAAATTCCCTACATAACTTGAAATCACTACTTTTGCCCTACACAAACACGGTTAATCCCTGCCAAGTCTTTGTGCATGCTCACTACATATCCGACACCAGTAAATAAGGAACTCACGGCGTCAGATTGGTTGAACCCTATCTCTACAACAAACCACCCATGCTGTTCAAGCAGCACAGGGAAAATTTCTGCGAACCTCTGATAAAATCTTAGTCCATCAGCACCGTCTGTTAATGCGCTATGTGGTTCATACTGATAAATTTCAGGTTCAAGCTCATTCATATCATTTTGGCTAATGTAGGGCGGATTTGACAGAATCACATCAAAGCGACGCTCAGGGTGTGCTGTCAAAATATCGCTGTGCTCGAACTGCACATTGCATATTCCATGCAGCAAGGCGTTCTTCTGTGCTACTCCTAAGCTTTCTGCCGAACTATCTAATGCGTGTACCTGAACATGAGGAAACTGCTGTGCAATAGCTAGAGCAATGCACCCTGAGCCTGTACCAATATCAAGAATATGCAGTTTCGCTGCTCCCTCAGAGCTGATACGCCGTATCGCATACTCTACCAGAAGCTCGGTTTCAGGGCGTGGTATAAACACAGCAGGATTCACCAAAAGCTTTAATCCCGCAAACTCTACCTCACCAATAATGTACTGAAGCGGTTCGCGAGCAACCCGCCGTTGAATCATAATCCGTAGCCT
Source organism: Candidatus Kapaibacterium sp. (assembly GCA_025055035.1). GTDB lineage: Bacteria > Bacteroidota > Ignavibacteria > Kapaibacteriales > UBA4661 > PH2015. Next base: position 1,855 of record JANWZB010000076.1, on the reverse strand, counting down.
CGACAGTTCTTCCTTTCGCAGCGGTCGGTCGAAATGCATATATAGCTGCACACGCGATATGCCTAGCACATGTGCAAGAAAAAGCTCAATAGTTAGGCGTGGTGCATCGATACCACGCTGTGCAAAGTACTGTTTTCCCCAGTTGATAATCTCAAGAATTGTCCAAACTTTCTCCATTCAGACCCCTACATAGACGACTTACGAGCTTCTGCAAGAAGTGCCAGTACAGCCATACGCACTGCTACGCCACGCTCTACTTGTGATAGAATAAGCGACTGTGCTGCATCGGCAACTTCTGCTTCTAGCTCAATACCACGGTTAATTGGTCCTGGATGTAGAATTGCCAATGATGGCTTACGTTGAATATGATAATGCTTAACGCCAAAATACTGTACGTACTCGCGTAAGCTTGGAATTAACCCTACCTGCATGCGCTCATGCTGGATGCGCAGCACGTTCAACGCATCTGCCCATTCCACCGCTTCATCAATGTGGCTAAATATACGAACACCAAACGCCTCCAGATTAGGCATAAGCGTTCCTGGTCCGCAGACAGCAACTTCTGCCCCAAGTGTTTGGAAAATAGGGATACTCGAACGAGCAACCCGACTATGTAAAATATCACCAACGAGACAGTACCGCATTCCTCGCAGCATCGATGTAGGTGAACCAAATTTTTGGAATAATGTAAAAGCATCGAGTAAGCCTTGTGTGGGGTGCTCATGCTGTCCAGCACCTGCATTCACAAGTGAACTTTGCACACGCCCCTTGCGCAATGCTAGAAACTCATGCGCCCCCGAATGATGATGTCGCATCACGAGAATATCCACCTTCATCGTTTCAATGTTTAACACTGTATCTAATAGCGTTTCACCTTTGGCAACGCTACTCGAAGCAGCTTGAAATACGGTAACCTCGGCAGAAAGACGTTTTGCTGCCAGCTCAAATGATACGCGGGTACGGGTAGAGTTCTCAAAAAACGCCAATACAACCGAAACGCCGTTCAAATCATGTCGTTTGCGGTCAGAGGAGCGTAAGAAGCTTAAATATTCATGAGAGCGATCGAATATTGCTAAAATATCGTCAGCGGATAAGTCGCGAGCACTGATTATGTGATAATGGGAGAATGGCATTGCAGTAATAGCTATGCATCTGTTTGGTATTGCACATCGGGAACAATCCGAAGCCAGGAGCTAGTTACCAAGAGTATGGATGTTCTTTGCTCAAGCACAAAAAAGCCGCCCGAAGCAGCATTCGAGCGGCATACATATTAGAAAAAGCCTACGCGAGAACTACTTTTTCTTTGCAGGCTTTTTTGCTGGAGCAGGCTTCTTTGCTGGTGCGGCTTTCTTGATACCGTTTACCAGGTCTTTCAAGCCTTTTCCTGGTGCAAATTTCGGTACTTTGCGCGCAGCAATTTTTATTGTTTCGCCTGTGCGCGGATTTTTACCGTTACGTGCCGAGCGCTTTGCTACAGAAAATGTACCAAAGCCGATAAGCGCTACATTTTCACCTTTAGAAAGCGCTTCCGACACTGCATTTAAAAATGCACCCAAAGCACGCTCCGACTGAACCTTCGTCAGTCCTGCTTCAGACGCAATCGCATCAACAAGCTGTCCTTTGTTCATGGCGATTAACCCTGATAGAAATTGATAAATACTGAGTTCGCTGCGAAGATATGTGATTTCTTCAAGTGTTGCAAGAAAAAAATGCTCTTTTACACAGATTTTGTGCGGGTTTTTTGCCACATGCATACGCAAGCAGTGATTGCTACAGGTTTCGTATATAAGATGCAGCGCACAAAGCTGATACTTTCTACATTCTATCATTCTATATGTTTTCACAATAGTTGCCA
>JANWZB010000075.1:6933-15695 GCA_025055035.1 Candidatus Kapaibacterium sp. | reverse complement strand
CTACAAGGACGGAGACAGCTTCGTGTTCATGGATAAAAACACCTATGACCAAGTAACTCTCGAGCCTCAGAACGTCGGTGATAGCGCAAAATTCCTTAAAGAAGGCGCCGATGTATTTCTAACATTCAATGACACCGAGATCCTCTCTGTAGAGCTCCCAACACATGTCAATCTCCGTGTCAGTCACACTGAACCCGGTGTTAAAGGAGATTCCGTGAACAATATCATGAAACCAGCTACACTAGAAACCGGCGCAGAGATTCAAGTACCGATTTTTGTGAATGAGGGAGACCTTGTCCGCATTGACACAACAACAGGCACATATATCGAGCGTGTTAAAGAATGAGAGAGTCTTGCCAGCAGCACTCTCTCCCTACTACATGTAGTATCTGAGCTACGGAGGAATTCAACATATCCTTCGAGCATACATCTCCCTAATCACTGTTCTCTCCTGGTCTTATGGACTTGCAGTACCTTCGTCGTTTGCTCAAAATCTTTGATGAAAGCTCAGCTGTTGATCTAGAAATCGAGGAAGAGGGCATAAAGCTTCGCATCTCAAAGGTTTCTGAGCATCATCAAGTTTCTTTTCCCCACACTCCGCAAGTCGTTCACATTCCGCAAGCGTTCCCATCAGTAGCTTCCGTAGCGGCGCAGCCTATCACAGCGCCTTCGCCTCCATTAGCTCAAAGTTCAGCAGCGCCTCAGCCTCCTGCTTCCTCTGTTACCACAGACTCTGAAAAAAGCCTCCATCAGATTTGTTCGCCGATTGTCGGCACATTTTACCGCGCACCAGCACCCGACGCCGACCCGTTTGTGCAAGTTGGTACACGCGTCAGCGTGGGAACAACATTATGCATCGTTGAAGCAATGAAACTTATGAATGAGATTGAAAGCGACGTGGCTGGTACAGTCGTTAAAATTCTCGTTGAAAATGGTCAGCCTGTTGAGTACAATCAGCCCTTGATGCTTATTGAGCTAGAGAGCTAGAGTAGCACAGACAACGCACAAAACTGTCCAACATTCCTGCACACTTTGCATGTGGCATATGATACGAAGGGGAATACTTGCCTTCTGAGTAGCTACGCGACTACCACCATTGTACACGACGCTTTCAGTACAGTGCCATAATGTATCCATCATCGAAAGGTTATGTTCAAAAAGGTTCTGATTGCAAATCGCGGTGAAATTGCGTTGCGTGTTATTCGTGCTTGCCGCGAACTTGGCATACAAACAGTAGCCGTGTATTCTGAAGCCGACCGAAACTCTCTTCATGTACGCTTTGCTGACGAAGCAATTTGCATTGGTGCAGCACCCGGGAAACAGAGCTATTTGTATATACCATCGATTATCGCGGCAGCAGAAATTAGCGAAGCAGAAGCTATTCACCCCGGCTATGGCTTTCTCTCAGAGAATGCAGACTTTGCCGAAATCTGTATCGATTGTGGATTCACCTTTATCGGACCTAAGCCCCTTGCTATCTCCAAAATGGGAAATAAATCCGTTGCGAAGGAAACAATGCGTGCGGCAAATGTTCCTGTTATTCCCGGTAGTAAAGGTGTTGTTTCCACTCTCGAAGAAGCGCAAGCACTGGTTGGCGAGATTGGTGTACCCGTCATGCTCAAAGCTGCAGCAGGGGGCGGTGGGAAAGGAATGCGCCTTGTTAGCTCGCTTGACGCCCTAGAACAAGCATTTATTACTGCTCGAGCCGAAGCTGAAGCAGCATTTGGCAATCCCGACCTCTATATCGAAAAATTTGTAGAAGAACCGCGACACGTCGAAATTCAGATCTTTGGCGATCAGCACGGCACAATTGTTCATTTAAATGAGCGTGAATGTTCCATTCAACGGCGACACCAAAAGCTTATTGAAGAAGCACCCTCGCCGATCGTCGATGAAGAACTACGCCACAGAATGGGCGCGGCTGCTGTTAAAGCTGCTCACGCTGTCAAATACGAAGGCGCAGGAACTATCGAGTTTTTGGTGGACAAGCACCGCAACTTCTACTTTATGGAGATGAATACTCGTATTCAAGTAGAGCATCCCGTTACAGAGGAAACACTCGGCATTGACCTTGTTAAAGAACAAATCCGCGTTGCTGCGGGCGAGAAGCTTTCACTTTCTTCAACAGCACCTAAGTGCCACGCTATCGAGTGTCGCATCAACGCCGAAGATCCCTATCACAACTATCGCCCTTCTCCCGGCACTATTACTGCATTACACTTTCCCGGAGGACCCGGAATACGCATAGACTCTCACATCTATGAAGGCTACACCATACCACCGTACTACGATTCGCTTATTGCAAAGCTGATTGCCGTTGGTGCAACACGCTCTGAAGCTATTGCTCGTATGAAGCGTGCCTTGCAGGAATTTGTCATCGAAGGTATTCATACAACTATTCCCTTTCACTTGAAAATGATGAACAACAAAGACTTTATCGCTGGCGAATTTGACACCAAGTATCTCGATACTCACAATTGGCAGGAACTCTAAGCTCTCGCTCCCATGTTTACGCTTGGGTAAGACTCACGCTCTTATTTTCTTTGATGACTTCCCGCTTCTTCGAACTATTCTCTTTCACAACCTATGGAGAACACATCATGAACTTTCCCGATACTCTCAAGTACACAAAAGACCATGAATGGGTTCGAATTGAGGGCAACGTTGGCATTGTTGGTATTACCGATCATGCTCAAAGTGAGCTTGGGGATATTGTGTATGTTGATATACCCGACCCCAACGCTCACCTTCAGCAGGGTGATGTCTTCGGAACGATAGAAGCAGTGAAAACCGTTGCAGACTTATTTGCTCCTCTGAGTGGAACAATTATCGAATGCAACACCGCTATCAACGACAGTCCTGATGTGGTCAACACAGACCCCTACGGTGCGGGCTGGATCATAAAACTGGAGCTCACGGCTCCTTCAGAAATCGAAGAGCTTCTCGATGCCCATGCCTACAAAGCATTGATTGGTCAGTGAACGTGCAATTCTTGGTACATACGCTACCGCAGTTGGTATGAAATTTCTCATTCAGTTCTCCGGCGTGGCTTTGGGTCTGGCAATCAGCTTGTACATCCCCCTAGAAAAGCCACGACCACTTTGGTGGAGGTGGATTGCTATTACGCTACTGACTCTCATGACAGTACTTGCTCTCGGGCTTCCTATCGCTGGAACATTCTCCGATGCAGTACTACTGAAGCGCATTGGAGCAGCACACCCTCAGGTACCCGTTAAGGTGCGCGTTCATGCCGTGCTTCCAAACAATCAACACCCGATGGATGGATTCGTATTCTATGTAATGACCGATGCTCGCGATGAAGATCCAGTGCAAGCAATCGTCCGCGTACCTGTACACATTGCATCGCAGCTTACGATCGGTCAAACTGCGATTCTGCAAGTGGAGCGTGATAGTCTTGGCATAGACAATATGTTTTTCGTACATCGCCTCGTTACAAATACACCATTCCTCACCCTTCCATATATTCCACAACTCGAAGAACGCGCGCGCAACTTGTACTTCCATGTCCCTATGTCGTGGGTAGGAATGCTCGCATACATCGTTGCGATGGTATTCGGTATCCGCTATTTGATAACGCGTACTATGCTCGATGACATCATCTCATCATCAGCAGCAGCATTAGGGACACTTTACACTATTTTAGCAACACTCACGGGTGCAATCTGGGCAAAATTCAACTGGGGCACGTTTTGGAATTGGGATCCGCGACAGACCTCAATTTTTATCCTTCTTATGATATACAGTGCATACTTTGCACTCCGCCAAGCAATAGACACCACTGAACGGCGTGCGCGGATATCCGCTGCATATGTTGTGTTTGCTATTGTCCCCGCCATTTTTCTAATGTTTATCATGCCACGCATGATGGAAGGTCTGCACCCTGGCTCGGCTAACGACGCGAATGTCGGACCAATACTGAGCACAAGCAGTGATGACCTCAATCTCATCAAGCAAGCTATTTTTTCTCTTGCCTTTGGTGGCTTTACCATGCTATTTTTTTGGATGCTGTCACTTCACATCCGTATCCACCGTACTCGCTTAGCACAAGAGCAAGAATAGCTGTATCCTTGCAATCAACCTCAGACTCTTCTTGTGCATATCCTTAAATCCGCACCTATGCCTATACCAAATACTGTACAGCGGATTGATGTTCAGAGTGCGCTTATTTCTGCGTTTGTCGGCTCAGTGCTTACTTTATTCCTCGCCTATATCAGTGGTTCGTCATTTTCAGCACTGCCGTTCCCAATTATCGCTATTCTTTCAGGATTTGTTGTTACTGGGATTGTGGAAGGTCTACTATCGCGAGGAGTAACAATTCTTGAGCCTGCTATTGGTGCTATTCTTGTCTCTATTGTTCTGTTTATTGTTCTACCATTGATGAACATTCGGGGTTTCCAAGATCTCAACTACACCATCCTTACCATTATGCTCATCAATGGCATCATTCTTTCAGCTCTTGGTGGCTGGGTTGGCGAGAAATTACAAGGCACTCTCGATGAGGATAACTCCGATAGTAGCCCGATAGATTGGGGCTGGGTGTTATGTGGCGCAGCACTTGCCACCACTATCACGATGCTCTGTGCAAGCTCGCTTGTTGTTATTCTCGGATACCATCTTAGCAATCACTTCATTGCATTTTTTCTTGGTCTTTTTGTTGCAGGGTTAATTATTGGCTTGCGCTCACCAGGAATTGCCATTACCGAAGCCGGTATGGCTGGCTTTATTGCTGTTGTGATTAACATTGATATTGTATCGCTTGTTCTCGGTATGCTCGATGTTGTCACAGTCGTTGGGGGCATTGTTCTCGGTATCCTTACAACATTCTTTGGTGGCTGGGTTGGAGAAACTTTGCAAGCATCACGACAGCGCTAAAGCAATCTCTACGCAGAAATATGCACTATACATAGGATATCGTACGATGCTACCGCACTGGCGATGCTGGTGGCAATCCATATCGTACGCGGCGTACAGAGTCTTTGTATAAGTCTCGTGCAGTGCGTACGGAATCTACCATATGTTGCATGTACTCGCGGCGCCGTGCCTTTATTTCCTGCTTTTTGCTAAGTCGGTCTTTTGTGAGCAGTACAAATCCTATAGCCGCCACAGCAATCACAATCAGGAGTATAAACAAGCGTAGTGGGGACATATATGTTGTTGAAAGTGTGCAAGAATTCGAGTGCTGTTATTTAAGGCATCATCACAGCAGGACAGAGCGATACAGTTCGAGTAAGTATGACCGTACATGATCATAACTGTTCGGAAGGAGCACCGCCTGCTTCTCTTTATGCATACACTCCTGCAGTTGCTGAGGAAACGGTATAGGCTTCCCTATAACAGGCTCAATAGCAGTAGTAAACTTCGCCGGATGCGCTGTTGCTAAAACAATACCCACGCTACTACGGTAGAACGGTTCAGAGAGCAAGCGCTCTAACGCAGCATATCCAACAGCAGTGTGCGGACAGAGCACATATCCATATTCCTGCTCAACACGTGCCACAGTATGTAGTGTTTCTTCATCATCTATACTGATAGCAGCAATATCATGGCGAATTGCATCTACATCACCGTTGTATAACGCATATATGCGTGTGAAATTGCTGGGATTACCGACGTCCATAGCATTAGAGGGCGTTTCTACAGAAGCCTGTGCAGCATATACACCACTCTGTAGAAATCGTGGGAACGTGTCATTACGATTTGTTGCAGCAAGAAATCGCTGTACAGGAAGTCCCATGTGGTAAGCAAATAATCCACCCGTAAGATTACCAAAATTGCCACTTGGCGTACAGAATATGAGATTTTTGCGCTCTTGCTCTGCAAGCTGCGCCCAACCACGAAAATAATAGAGACTCTGCGGCAATAAGCGCGCAATATTGATGGAGTTAGCAGATGTCAATTCAATTGACGTAGCAAGTTCCGTGTCGTGGAATGCACGCTTTACTAGGGCTTGGCAATCGTCAAATGAGCCTTGTATCTCTAGGGCAGTAATATTTCCTCCCATTGTTGTAAGCTGCCGCTCTTGTACGTCGCTCACCTTCCCCTGTGGATAGAGAATAACCACACGGATTCCGGGTACATTCCAGAAGCCGTGCGCTACAGCGCTCCCTGTATCACCCGATGTTGCAACAAGTACACACAAGTCCTTGTGCATAGGATTAGAAAACAAACGCCTTCTTGCATAGCTCATTGCGCGCGCCATAAATCGCGCACCAAAATCCTTGAACGCAAGGGTCGGACCGTGAAAGAGCTCCAGCGCGTAGATACGCTCACTGATACGCACTAACGGAGCGTCGAAGGTAAAGGCATCACGGACTATCTCATGGATATCCGATGTCGGCACCTCATCACCGATATATGCTTGAAACACATGCAGTGCGACATCCACAAAACCCATTCTTGGGAGCTCTTCAAACACTTCTCGTGGTAGGCGCGGCAGTGCTAATGGCATCCACAAGCCACCATCTTCAGCAAGACCCCGTAGGGTTGCATGAAGAAAATCTGTATGCAGTGTTTTTGTCGCTGTACTATACAACCTCATAGATCAGTTAACCTCGTATGCCGACAGAAGATGGTCAATGCACCGATAAAACTCTCGACCCACCATGAGCAAGCCGAGATACATATACTGTGCTGTCAATATGCATATCTGCACAAACAGCATACATAGCTGTGCCAACTGCTCTAGCAATATTTTCCGATGTTGATAGCGCAAATAACGATGGACCCGAACCAGAAATACTACATCCCAACGCACCAGCGTTCAACGCCGCCTCCTTCAAGGCATAAAACCCAGGAATGAGCGCAGCGCGGTATGGTTCGACAATAACATCATGCAGCGAGCGAGCAATTAAACCATCATCGCCGCGTATTAATCCCGCGATCAATCCAGCAAGATTTCCCCACTGAGTAATAGCGGTTTGCAGTGGTATTTGTTTTGGTAAAAGCTCACGCGCTGCTTTCGTTGAGATTGCACAATGAGGGCGAATAATAGTACAATACAAGTTGTTCGGTGGGTCAATTCGGACAAGGTCTATAGGATGATAGCCACGAATGAGAACAATGCCACCTATGATAGCTGGAGCAACATTATCAGCATGTTCCGAACCACTTGCAATAGCTTCGCCTTTCATGCCAAAGTCTACAAGCTGTTCCAGAGCAAGAGGCTCTTCCAAGAGTGCATTCACCGCTACTACTGCAGCAGCCGCGCTTGCCGCACTCGACCCCATACCGCTGCCTGCAGGCATACGCTTGCGAATGTGCACTTCAACACCGAACTTTGCTTGTATTCCTTCCAACAACGCCAGGATAGCACCACCTGCTGTATTTTTGTGCGGATGCAGCGGCAAGTGTGAAGTAGGCAATCCATTATCGCTTTCAACTGCAATAATCTGCACACCAGGCTTGCGCGTTACATGGACTGTTACTTCATCGCCAGGTGATTCTAAAGCAAACCCTAATACGTCAAACCCACATGCTACATTCGCAACCGTTGCTGGGGCAAAGGCTGTTGCTTCTTGGTATGCTGCTTTCATTCGTTCTCTTGTGTTGCTTTTCTACTCTTGCGAAGCGATGTATTCTTCGAGCTACGAGCTTTTTCGGGCAGTGCTCTGTGGTGGCTACTCTGCTGTGATGATTGTACGGATGGTGTTGCATCAACACGATACTCTGTAGTTGCCGCGATTCCTGTACTGTCTGTGCAGAGGTCTGCTTCGCTCAATGATGAGGTGCTTTTCTTTCTTCTCGAGGAATGCGCTGGGTTCTTCTGCTCTAGGCTAGCACGAACACTCGAAGTTCTCAATCTGCTTTGTATTAGCTGCTTGCCTGCATGCTCTTCAAGGTGTTGCATATCTACCGTTAGGGCGTCTCCCCAAAGCTTTTCTAGCTTATAGTATTCTCGCGCCTCAGCACGAAAGATATGAACAACAACGTCAAAGTAATCTAGCAGTACCCACTCAGCGATGTCACGCCCTTCGGTTCGGGGACGCCTTTCGCCAAGCTGGAGTGTTGCTCGCTCTAACGCATCAGTAAGTGCACGAGCATGGGTTTCGGAGTTTGCTGTAGAAATAATGAAGTACTCTGCTGGAGCAGAATCTATCGAGCGCAGGTCGAGAATCACCGTATTCTCAGCTTTCAAATTGTCCAGAGTACGCGCACAGAGCACTGCAAGCTCAGAAGAAGAACTCATCGAAGCACAAGGCTATGGAATACATGGAAAGTTGGTCGTGATTGCTGTTCATGTTTCAACCTTTTCATATGCGACAAATACTGCCGCATTAGTAGTGCTCATATTGCCCTGTGGCATGCTTGTCGCGCTCCACAACAGCACGAACAAGTGCCACACCAGAACTTGTGCCGATGCGACTCGCACCAGCTGCTAGAAGGGCTTGAGCAAGGCGTAGGTCGCGTATTCCTCCAGAAGCTTTGACACGCACATTCTCGCCAACAGAGCGTTTCATAAGCTGAACATCTTCTACAGTCGCTCCGCCAGAAGAAAACCCAGTGGAAGTCTTAATAAAGTCTGCTCCTGCGTTCGTCACCGCTCGGCAGGCGACAATCTTCTGCTCTTCGCTCAGCAACGCTGTCTCAATAATCACCTTCAGTATAGCATGAGGGCTTTTCTGATGCACTATGGACGCCACAGCAGCGATATCTTGCTCTAGCATCTCATACGCTCCACCAACAAGTGCACCAATATTGATCACCATATCAAGCTCTGTCGCCCCGGCATCAAGGCTGCGCTC
>JANWZB010000075.1:0-6923 GCA_025055035.1 Candidatus Kapaibacterium sp. | reverse complement strand
TGACTTCTGTCATTGTCGCACCCAATGGGAACCCAATGACTGTACATACGCTCACCTGCGTACCTCGAAGCTGCTGAGCAGCAAAGCGCACGAAGCAAGGATGAATACATACTGACGCAAAGCCGTACTCACATGCCTCGCTACACAGCATAGCAATCGCTTGTTCAGTTGCTTCAGGCTTGAGTAGCGTGTGATCTATCATTCTGGCAAGATGCCGCTGCTCAGGTGTCAAGCTATGTGTTTGCATGTAAAGAAATATTGCTTTGCCCCATCGCTATCGCTTGTGCCATGACGCTATGATTGTACAGCAACGGAAGTGCAAGTTACAGATTCTTGGCAATTCTGCCTAATCTTTTATCGCAGCGTATACGTCTACGCCATACAATTACTGTCATCCACGGGGTTACTCTAACCAGACAACGAGCACACTTACCATTCACCCCAGCATGATGTCATTTCGCCCCAAACTGCTTGCAAAGCTCTGCATAGTCTCTGATATTTGCACTTGTATCCTCCTTTATTGTATGGTCGCACGCTGCTAATCCCTTTATCCGTATGCACACCTATCACCACCAAGGTTTGCGCTTCCTGATTGTGAGTAGCGATGAGCATCTTGTCGCTATACTGCAGACGCTCGTTGAGGCATGTTCACAGAATCACGAATGCGCATATGTATCCAGTGCATTTGCATGTTCTACCATGCTTCATCATGGATTCGACGCAGTGTTCATTGATGCTCGTGAGCTGTACGGATATAAGGGGAAGGGATTAGCAGAATGTGTTTTTCTTCATAACGCTGCGCTTATCGTGCTTGCACGGACAGACCATGATGCTTTACTTGCATACGATATAGAAGCAACTGATTGCCTTCCCATACCTCTGCATCAAGAAAGATTTACTGTGGCACTTAAGCGTATTGCACAGTACAGGAACAGTGTCCTAGAATACTAAACTGTACTCATTCCTCGCTCACTCTGATGGTAGGAGTGCGTCTTCTATCGCCTTTTGATACCGCAATGGCAACATCGAGCGCCAGTACAAGCGTTCCGTACGGACAAATGCTGGCAACGATGCACTTCGGGAAGATTGTTTCATAAGCCGCAGTATCGTAACAACCTCGCTGTACACGGCATATGCAGCCTCATCGCTGCGATTATTCGCAAGAACCTGTTTTGCCCGTATATAGCGCTGCTCAGCTTTCGACAGGTACTCGTCAAATAGTTGCAACCGTACCGATGCCGATTTCGTCGGTGATTGATTCAACACAATCACAGAATCTATAACTTCTACTGCTTCAGTACGCGCTATGTACGGAGGTGCAAACTCTGTATTGACCACAACAATGCTAACAGCATCGTTGCCGTCGGACAGCGTAAGCAGTTCAGGATTACCGCTATCACAGCTGACTATTTGCATATATCGTCCACCCAGCTTTTTCAAAATTATTAGACCAATACTTGCAATCTCACTTGTGCCGCCTCCATTGGTCCGGATACAGATTTCCTGTATGCCATCGCCGTCGACATCGCGCACATCGAGCGAAACACCATAATACACCTTTTCTTCATGAACACGCACAAATACGCGCTTTGTAGAGTCAAACTCAAAGATTTGGAGCTCCTCGAATCCTATCCGTGCACCTAAGCTATCTCGCGGATAGACCATCACTACTGCGTCTTCATATCCTGTCCGCCGAAGATCAACACGACGAATGTCCGTCGAGCGCGTCGCTAGATCAGAAGGTATGATAAAAGGGACAGTATTCGTTACTGCTGGTGTGTGGATAGGCTCTTGCTCCTTTGTTTCTGTAGTGCATGCAACGAGATAGTATATTGCACTACACATCAACCCACGTATTGCAATACGCTGCATCATATATCACAAGTCTTTCGTGCTATCATTTGAGTGTTTTATGCGCAAACGTTCTTACAGATCGCATTCACTAAGGATATTCTTCTGCTGGCTCATAGGAGTGCGTTACCGCGAATGCTTTGTAGAGCATGTCCACAAGCTGTTCTAATCCCTCATCGGGAGTACGATTGTGCATATATAAAAATAAGCCGTCATTGCGGTGCTGATATATCCAGCTTGCGATAATCCGCATTTCATCAATCTCTTCTTTCCTTGCATACATTGGCGCATGCTCAGTACTTCCATACACATCATGAAGTGCTTGCCGTAATTCCTTGATTGGAAGTTTTTTGCCAACAAGGCGCTGAAACTTCAAGCGTCCGTGCCGAATGAAAAACACTTCGAGTTTCTTGTCAGGCGTTGCTGTCGGAATTACGATAATCACATTATTGTCGTTAATTGATGATGCAATTTGCTGCTGCCGAAAAAAGATGCGTTCAAGTTCCTTCATGCGATTACGCAGTATAGCGGCTTCCTCAAAGTCTAGTCGCATTGAACTTTCCTGCATGGCGCTTTTGAGCACTGCGACGATACCCGAACGTTCACCGCTGAGAAATGCACGTACTGCTTGTACCTCTTGTGCATACTCTTCTTCGGATTGCAGCAGTGCACATGGCGCATGGCAACGCCGAATTTGGTAGTACAAACAAGGCGAGAAATCTGCGCGCGGTGTAAATGGATCTGCGCACTTGCGAAGAACAAATGTGCGATTGATAATATCTAGAATTGCTTCGGCAGAACTACGGGAACTGAACGGTCCAAAATATTCAGCACCGTCGTCATAAATCTCGTAGCATATATCTACTCGCTGAAACGCCATGTCAGCGCTTTCCACGCTGTGCATTGGTGCTCCTAATCGTAGAAAAGGGTATCGGCGATACTTTTTCATCAGGGTATTGTACTGTGGAGCATGGCGTTTTATTTCTTTTGATTCGAGTAGCAGCGCTGAAAGCTCCGTACCTGTTACCACCCACTGGACATCACGAACCTGACGCACAAGCTCTTTGATTTTGCCTGTGTGATGAGCAGAAAGAAGAAAATATGAGCTGATACGAGCTTTCAGAGATTTTGCTTTGCCAATATACAAGATATTTCCGTGAGCATCGTAAAAGTAGTATATGCCCGGCGCGTCAGGGGCAGAGTGTAGGCGCTCTTGCAAAGCCTCAACAGATTTTGGTTTCTTTCTAAAATGCTCCAAGCGCTTATGCTGAAAGCTCAAAAGCTCACCGAGCGTGTGCACATGCGCTTGCTCTTGGAGAAGCTCTAATATCCGCACAAGTATTTGCGCTGTTGCATATGCATCGGCATGAGCACGATGGCGCTCTGCAATTACAATATCAAAGAAGCTTGCAAGCGCTTGCAGATTTAACCGTGTGCGCTGAGGAAATAGACGCTTTGCAAGCTTATACGTGCACAGGCGTGGAAGTTCGCGTATGACCATTCGCTCGCGCTGAAACGTGTGATGCACAAATGACCAATCAAACGACACATTGTGTGCTACAAATACTGCATACGGTTGTAGGAACAAGGGTTGCAAGCGCCTCATCACTGTAGACGTTCTAGGAGCAGTATATACCATACTATTCGATATCCCTGTGAGACGAGCAATACTAGCAGGAATATGCTGCTGTGGATTCATCAGCGAGGAAAATTCTTCGATAATTTCGCCACCACGCACGACAATGCACGCAATCTCTGTTATGCGATTGTCTGCACCACTCGGACCCGTTGTCTCTACATCAACAACAAGAAATGGAACTTCTGATATGTGGATGTCATGTGTGGCAACAATGTTGCTCATACTTTATCGAAGAAATGTATCTACACTTTTTGCCTCTCTCGTCGTATCTTGAAGACACCAGGTGCTAATTCAGCGCACCATTTTCCTGCACAATAACTCTTTCAGCAAGCGGCAGGCGCACTGTAAAGGTTGAGCCAACGTGTTGCTGTGTCTGTACACTAATTGTCCCTCCGTGCGCTTCAACAAACTCTTTCACGATAGACAATCCAACCCCCGTACCAGAGATAGTTGTTGTGTTAGAAGCACGGAAGAATGGTGTAAAGAGCTTATCAAGTTCATTTGCTGGTATGCCGATACCCTGGTCAGATACAGCAATCTCAAGCCAATGTTCCACACAGCGTATTTCTACCATAACAGGAGTATCCTTCGCTGAGTACTTAATAGCATTAGAGAGAAGATTGCGTATTACATAGCGTAGCAGCTTCATATCCCCATTGATGATGCAGCCTTCGGGCACATCAATAGTGCGCTGAATCCGTGAACGCGATGTTGCCGAAGCGATAAACTCCATCTCAGAATTCATTTGCTTCACCAGTTCCGATATCTCTATTGGTGCAGGCTTAAAGCGTCCAACAATAGATTGCGACTCACTCTGTGCAAGAAAGTCGTTCATAAGGTCTGTCAGTTCATTGATGCGCACACGAATTTTATTAAGTTCGTCTATACGCTTTTCAGGGGTCAGGCGGTCAAAGTATCGTGTGAGCATATCCACAGAAAGCAGCATGCCAGCAAGCGGAGTGCGAAATTCATGAGAAACTGTCGAGACAAAGCGTGTTTTGAGTTCATTGACCTGTCGCTCTTTATCGAGAGAAAGCTGCAGCTGCACTTCCGACTGTTTTTTCTCATGGATATCTGTCAGTGCCTGAATAATGAGTATTTCGCCAGAATCTAAGCGGAGTTTCGTTGCATAGTCATCAAACCAGCGGTATTCGAGTGTAGCGGCATGCGATTGTCTTGTATCCTTCATTACCTGCAAGCGATAGGTTCGGTGTAGAAACGTGTCTGTATCATTCGTTATCCATGCTTTCCACGCACTTTCGGCTGCTTCTCGGTCCTGTTCGTAAATAGGAAGCTGAATGCCTTCACCCCATTGCATTTCAGCCAACATCTCCATCGAGAATCCTGTTAGATTGATGAATTCATCATTCACAAGCTCAACATGCAAGCCTTTTTCATCGCGAACGCTTTGGATAATACCAACAGGCAATCCTTGAATGAGAGCACGGTAGCGCTGCTCGCTCACACGCAAGCGCATTTCTGCTTCTTTCTGTGAAGAAATATCGACAGTCGAGCATACAACTTCTCGTATCCTACCATCATCAATAATCGGCACAAGAAAATTCAGGTATGTTACGCCGTTCAACTCTGATTCAAACCGCACTGTACGTCCTTGAAATGCGGCATCAAAATACTTTTGGTATAATGCCTGCATCTTTCGACCAAAGATTTCGCCAAGCGATTTACCACGCACAGCTTCTGTATCAAGCCCAAAATTTGCAGCAATGCGTCCTTCAAACAGCGACACTAGATACTCACCATTAGGGGCTTTGTATGCTTTAATCACGAGATTTTGGAGATTTCGAACTGTTTCGCGAAAATCTTCGCGCAGTGCCGCTTCAAGGGCAGCACGTGCTTTATCGCGCTCCAGCTCTCGACGCTGAAGTTGGTCTAAAAGGTTATTAAAGCCCCGTGTTAGCGTCCCAATTTCATCATTGCCACCGTGCTGCTCAAAGCGCTCGGAAAAGTCATTCGTCTCGGATAGCGAGCGCATAAACCCGGCAAGCGATAAAATGCGTGCAGAAATAAAGCGCTGAAGCCAAAGTGCAAGCATGAGCGATGCAAGAGTAATTGCCAATGCAACACCTGTCATCATAATGCCATAGCTCTGAATGCGCGTCTCTAGCTCACGTGTTGAGACTCTAAGTAGTACCGTACCAACATGATCATCCTTCCAAAAGATTTGCTGGTACAGAACAAGCTCATCATCTCGAAACTCAGAAAAGGTACGTGTGAGGCTGTCAATCATTATACTTGCTGGTAATATCCCCTCACGATTGATGTACGCTTGCTGATCGGGACGGATATACTCGGCAAAGAGTTTGTTATCCCCATCGTAAATGCAAGCATAGCGCACAGACGCTATTGCCGATAAGCGCCCAAGAGATTCTTCGCTCTCTTGTGGGCTTCGAAATGCAAGAGCGCCAATGTTATTATCCCCAATAACTTGCGCAAGTACTGCTGTGTTGCGCACCATGTCGCGCTTTAGCGCTCGGACATTAGAAATGCTCACAAGCGTAAAGCCAATAGCAAGCGCCGATATGGTACAGAAGAGAATGATACCCAGCAGCTTCGCACGGATAGACAAGTTAGAAAACCATGATGTCATCGGGGGATTTTTGCGACAGTGGTGGCAAATAGAATCAGTCGTGGTATTGTCATCGCTCGCACTACTCTTTTGCTTTGGAATACTGGCGACCATGCCGCAGCAGCTGCGAGCTGCACCGCAGTTTCCCGGAAGCTAGCTCTTCAGTATTGTACTCAAATCTCACTCGAGCGTTCTCAATATAAAAATTCATCATACCCCCGCGCAATAAAAAATCACTATCACGCCCAATTGTGAGAATAGAACGCCCCTTTGTGCGCGCAAAAATCTGCGAAAGACGCCATGATTCCGTTGGAGCAATGAACAACACTTGGCAGCGACCAATCTCATCGAGCGACTGTATACGCCGCACCTCGATAGCTTGACCGTTCACAAGACGCTTCTGCCGAGCAATATCAACAAAAAAGCTCTCTACACGCGAATTCCCCATAAACCCTACAATGAATGGGTCTTGCGATACAGGAAACTCAATAAACTGCAGGAATTGCCATATAAACGCCGCAATAATTTTTTCTTCTTCCGCTTGAATTTGCTCCACTTCCTCTACTTCTTTCAGCCTATACACAGTTTCCTCAGCATACCCCACATGCTCGCTGAGAACACTGAGCCAGCACACTGCTCCTACAAGCACTCCGCTCCATATGGAAGCCTGACGACACATCACATTGTTGCTTGAATCGGCCCGATATATCGTACTCTTTACGAGCCGCGATTTTCCACGAGAGGTTGCCGAGAACGAGAGTTCGTCTTTCGTTGTTGCCGCGGTCTCTGAGATTGTTCTCCTGCAAAGGATGTTCCATTTGTTGTTAAGATATCACACTGCAGCGT
>JANWZB010000074.1 GCA_025055035.1 Candidatus Kapaibacterium sp. | reverse complement strand
ACAGAAGTATCGCGGTATGGCGGTTCAATATTTGCAAATTCATGCAGTGGCAAAAATTCTACAGCATTAATACCTAACTCTTTCAAATACCGTATGCCGCCCGTTTTCCCTTGCTCAGTCAGACCTTTGTATGTACCTCGATGCCGAACACCTGAGGAGCGATGAGCCGTTAAATCACGTACGTGCGCTTCGTATATGACGAGAGTGTTGTGATTTGCGGGAATAACGAATGTATCACCCTTCCAATCGTATTTGTCATCATCTTTGGGGTCGAGGATAAGGGTACGCGACTCATGACGATAAGTATTCCGTGTGGCAACAGCACGTGAGTATGGGTCAGCAAACAGAACAGTCGAGTCAAATGCTTCTTGGGGGAAAGTACGCTTGCCGATAACACGATAAGCATAGTATGTTCCAATAAGTGCTGAAGCAGGTTTATATTCGGTGTGTTCCCACGTTCCATCGCTATTTTTTTTCATACTGATACTGCGCCCAGAAGTCTCATGAAGATGCTTAAAAAACACTATCATCACATGTTCAGCACGTGGGGCGAACAAGCGAAATGTTGTAGATTTTTCTCCAAGAGTGTAGCCCAAAGGTTTGGAGGAAAAGAGTGTATCAAAATTGTATGGCAACGGCTGCGAAGATACTCGGTAGAAGGCAATACAAAGCAAAATGGAAGCAAGAATATATGAGACTAAAGGCAGCATACAATCGAGCATAGTTTGTATGGTGGCAGATACTGAGGTTTATGTAAAAAAAAATACAACATGTTTCTGGATTTTCCCACTCCTTTAAGCGAGGTGCTCATAGTATAAGTACTGCTAAACCCAGAAATGTTGCAAGTCGAAGAGTCTCGTGCTAAATAAAGTTTGATAATTTTGTGCGAGAGGACATACGAGATATGCAAAAAGACTTGATTTTCAACAAACTGCTCTGTATTTTTAGATGTAACAATTAAATTGTTGTGCAATCAACAGATAAGCTAGAAGAGGTGCTATCTTCCCGACGCTCTTACTGCATACACCTTCTTCATGGACACTGGGTACTTCTCTTGGGTCGCTATCTCCTCTATCTTCATTCGACACTAGTGCACCTTTATCTGAGCGCTCCTCCTGTTCACTTAACGGGCGAGTGCTGGTATTAAATCAAAGCTATGAGCCTATCAGTGTGTGCAATGTCAAAAAGGCACTTACTCTCCTGTTTTTAATGAAAGCAGAGCTTGTTGTAAGCCATGAGTCGCGCGCTGTGCGTACAATTACTAGCTTTTTTGCATATCCGAGCGTCATACGGTTGCGGCGCTATATTCACGTTCCCGTTAAAAAAGTAGAGCTATCACGTAAAAATATTCTGCGGCGCGATAATCACCAATGCCAATACTGTGGCACAACCAAAGCACCGCTGACCATTGATCATGTGTGTCCTCGCTCACGCGGCGGGACTGATACGTGGGAAAACCTTGTGTGTGCGTGCGTCAAGTGCAACACGAAAAAGGGAAATCGCACGCCAGAAGAAGCAGGAATGAAACTCTTAAAAACACCCCGTCGTCCAAGCCATGTGAGCTTTATCAAAAATCTTGGCGGAGATATCGACGAAGGGTGGAAACCCTACCTTTTTATGACATAAGTGGATGATGGTTCTGCTCTGTGTGAGGGACTATCATTCCTACAGTTCCAATTGTAGCCCGTCGTAGCCTACATAGATGTGAGAGGGTAGCTGTTCTGCAAGTTCTGCATGCTTGATGTTATGCGCTATATGAGTGAAGTAGGTTGCCTTTGCCCCGATGCGCTGTGCCATAGTGACGGCCTGTTCAACGTTGAAGTGCGTGCTATGAGGTTCATAGCGTAAAGCGTCTAAAATCAGAACGTCGAGATTGTGCAGAAGTGCAAGCGATTCTTCGCTGATAAAGTTTGTGTCTGTACAATATGCAAAGTTTCCGATGCGGTATCCGTTCACGCGCATTCTTCCATGCATCATGGGAATGGGAATGAACTCGATGTCGCCAATGACAAAAGGGCTGGCGTCTATAATGTGGTGGTGTACTACGGGAACACCACCGCCTTTCTGACCAGTATCGCTAAATGCGTAGATGAATGTACGATGGAGGTTCTCCATTGTTTCCTGCATGAGGTAGATTGGTAGAGCTTTGCGTAGCAGAAAATTAAAAGCACGCACATCATCGAAACCACCAATGTGGTCGAAATGGTGATGGGTGAAAACCACGGCATCAATTTTCTTGACATTGTGTCGAAGCATTTGTAGACGAAAGTCTGCTGATGTGTCGACAACAACTGTCGTTGTTGATGATTCAACAAGTAGCGACGGACGTAGGCGTTTGTCGCGTGGGTCAGACGAGCGGCATGTAGGGCACGAACAGCCTATAAGTGGAACACCAGTGGACGTACCACTTCCGAGCATGGTGAATTTCATAGCCTGTGCTTGGTACGAAGGTCATCGTGATAGTGTAACGTAGAGTAAACACGCAAATGTAGGGCAGGTAATAAGTCATGCCGAACCTTGTATCGGGAAACTAATCACAATCTGTGTTCCTTTACCGATTTCGCTCTGTATGTTGATTGTTCCACGATACGCACTAACAATGCGTTTCACAAGAGCTAACCCAAGACCGACACCCTGCTGTTCATAGAGTTCGCGCTCAAACTGCATATAAGCATCAATGTGCGTGATGGATTCCTGCGTCATGCCGCGTCCTTCATCAGTAATGGAGAGTGTGTAACTAGTATCAGTCCAGGCTGAACGAATTGTTATTGGTGTGCTGGAAGGAGAGAATTTGCAGGCGTTGTCTGTCAATTCTTCAAGGATTTTTCGTAGGTGTAGGGTCGCAATCGGCAAAGTTGCACCTGTGATATTGAGTCGAAGGTCTTGTACACGCTGATACTTTGCTGCCACAGCGTATATGCGTTCTTCGAGAATATCAGCAGTAAAGGTTTCTACAACCGCAGGAAAAATAACAGGTGTTTTCATGCGCAGAGTTGCAACTTCAATCTGCGCAAACAGCAGAAAGTTTTCAACGAGACGCTGGAGTCTCTGAATATTTGAGCGAATTTGGTTGAGCGTTGTAGTAATAGTATCATCATCGAGATGCTTATAGTTTCGCAGCATCTCTGTAAATCCCATAAGAGCGCTAAGTGGTGTGCGGAACTCATGAGGCAGCGAACTTGCAATCCGTAGGCGCATTTCTTCTAACTCATGCTGTGCACGCTTTGCTTGAGTTTCTTGGCGCTGGAGCCGTGTGCTGACAACGCGTAGTAGTTCGTCGATGCTGAAGGGTTTGGGCAAATAATCGTCTGCGCCTAGGTTCATGCCTTCACGGATATGAGCGATGTCTGCCTTCGCAGATAAAAAAACAATAGGTATGCTAGCTGTTGCTTCGTCGCTTCGCAGTGCTTTAAGTACTGCGTATCCGTCCATCTCAGGCATCATGATGTCGGAAATAATTAAGTCAGGCTTTTCGCGTTGAGCAATTTCTAAACCTTCACGTCCATGCTCGGCAGTAAAAACACAGTAGGAATTATCGGCAAGCTCCAATGTATCAACTATACGCCTGCGGATATTTTTTTCGTCTTCAATGATGAGAATCTTTTTCATGCTTCCCAGCACAAGATTGTTGATACAGTATTCATGTTTGGGAGTACTACTCTTCTACACTACACGGGTATGTTATTGTGTTATAGGTGTTGTTTATCGCCTAATGGTAGTATCGCTTGACAGGGAATCACAACAATAAATTCCGTCCCTTGCCCTAGAGTGCTCATGCATGTAACAAATCCACCGTGTGCTTCCACTGCTTGCTTAACGATTGCAAGACCAAGACCTGTGCCCGGTATTTGCCCTGCGTTGCTTGCTCGATAGAATGGCTCGAATAAGTGCCGTAGGTCTTCGTGCGCAATGCCAATCCCATTGTCCTTGATGGATAGGCGCAAAATTCCGTGTTGCTCAGTGTCCGACGTAGAGATCGTGTGAGCAAGAGAGTTATGCTCTGGGGAAGATACCGTAAAAATAGCATCAAGATAGACTGCTTGCTCACGAGGCGAGTATTTAAGAGCATTGGAGAGAAGATTTGTCAGAATTTGACGCATGAGTTTTTCATCAAGGAGTAGACGGC
Organism: Candidatus Kapaibacterium sp.; assembly: GCA_025055035.1. Lineage (GTDB taxonomy): Bacteria > Bacteroidota > Ignavibacteria > Kapaibacteriales > UBA4661 > PH2015. The sequence continues at coordinate 11,574 of JANWZB010000074.1, read as the reverse complement.
TCGGCAGAGCATTATCGAGACGTGCAGTAATGCGGTGTTCATTTTCTGGCGCTATTTCTAAGCCATTGATAATACTCTCGCACAATCTCGCAAAATCTACTGCTGTAGGAGTACACCGAAGCTTCTGAGCATCTGCTTTAGCAAGATACAAAATATCCTCCATTAAATGCGCCATAGTGTCGACAGCCTGTTGGATGTCGCGCAAATACTCTTGCTGTTTTTCTGGAGAAATGCGATGATGAAGTCGCTCAAGAAGCTGCGCTGAGGCGCGAATCGTTGTAAGTGGAGTGCGAAATTCGTGTGATACCATAGAGACAAAGCGAGATTTAAGGTTGTTCAGTTCTCGTTCTTGCTCAAGGGCGCGTTTTATTTCGTCTTCTGCTGCTTTGCGAAGTGTGATATCAGTAATAGTTGTGATGCACAGGCGTTCGCCAGTTGCAGTTGTAAACAGTGATGCAGCAAAATGTGCGTGGCATACTGAGCCGTCGTTGCATACAAGCCTTATTTCATCGAGTGCATCGTGCTCAACACCACCGATGAAAAACGCTTGGTATTGTTGTATGAAGCTATCGCGCGTGTCATCGGGCAGAAGCTCGTAGAACACTTTATCTACAAGCTCAGATGCGGAAGTATGTCCTATCATGTGGGCAAATTCTGTATTGATGCGTCGTAGTACCCCGTTGTGGTCTAAAAGACAAATGCCTACGGGAACGGTGTCGAAGATAAGCTGCAAGAGTTGTTCACGTTCACGAAGCTCCTGCTCGCGCTGCAATTGTTCGGTAATATTGCGGGAATAAATCACTACACCGACAACTGTCGAGTACTCATCAGTAATAGGATTGAACGATACTTCAACATGTAGCGGTGCACCCTTGAGAGTATAGTGCATATACGTTGTAAAACGTTCACCATTCAGTGCGCGGTCATACAATGTCTTCCATACGTTGGCTTCGGTTCCGGGTATAAGGTGTAATACGTTATCTCCAAGGCGTGGTTCGCAGTACTCGTTATACACAGTGAGTAGCGAGTATAACGCAGCATTCATTGCTGTGAGCCGATAGTTGCGGTCTATTGACCAAATAGCATCGTTAATATTTTCGATAAGCGCTTTGAGGTTACTCTGGCTTGTGCGCAGCTGTCTGTTTGCTTCCTCAAGCTGCTGTGTACGTTCTCGGACGCGCTCTTCCAGTCTGAGGTTCAGGGCACGAATCTGCTGGTCAGTAATTTTCCGTTCGGTAATGTCCCATATTGTCCCGAATAACGCAATGACTGTTTGTGCGTCTGGAGCAAGAATTGGCTTAAGGCGTGCGTCGAGCCAGCGCACAGAGCCATGGCGGTTAATGCGTATTTCTTCACGTATTGTTTCGCGGTGTTTAATAGCACGTACGAAAGCATTGATAACCTTATCTTGGTCTTGTTCGAGGACTAGGCTTATGAAGTCGCGAGCTTTTAAGGGTGCAGTGGTTTCAGGAACACCAAGAATGCGATAGAGCTCACTCGACCATTCAATGTTGCCTGTCTGTAAATCGACATACCAGCTGCCCAGGTGTGCCATACGCTGAGCCTCAGCAAGACTTTCTTGGCTGCGGCGTAGCTTTTCCTGTGTGACTTTTTGCTGAGTGATATCTTGACCAATACAGAGAACATGCGAGGGTTTGCCCAACTCATCATGAACAAGCGATGTGATAATGCTAAACCAGCGCCAAGTACCATCCCGATGGTGAATACGTATGTCGATTGTTGTACCACTGACTTGCCCTGCACGTGCCTGATGCAGCAGTTCAATGAGAAATGGAACATGGTCGGGATGAACGTAGTCTGCGAATGGTTTCCCTGTAACCTCATGAGGTGTGTATCCAAGTGCTTTCTCTACAGTTTCGGAGGCAAAGGTTAATGTACCATCAAATAAAGCAGTAACAAGGATGGTATTGGTATTCTCAATAATGCTGCGCAAACGCATTTCACTCTGCTGCAATTCTCGCATGCGCACGTAGCGCTCCGTAACGTCGCGCACGGTTCCTATAAGGCGCACTACCTTACCCTCTTCGTTCATAATCGCTCTGCCGCGACCTTCTTGGTAGCGTGGTACACCATCTCTGCCAACAATACGCCCTTCGACGACGTAAGATGTGCCATACTGTATAGCGTCTTGGATCACTGCGAGCATTTTGCTGCGGTCTTCTTCTGCAATCATGCTCAGGTATTCCTCAAACGAGGGTGCTTCAGCTTGTGGCTCCATGCCAAAAATGCGAAACGTCTGCTGCGACCATGTAATCTTCTGTGAGGTAACATCAAATTCCCATGAACCAATATTTGCAAGGCGTTCTGCTTCCTCAAGCATGGTTTTATAACGTTGAAGCTCTTGCTGGGTATGATTCTGATTGCTTGCAGAAGGAGATATTGTGTGGTCAATCGACATAAAACTACTGCTTGTGGTAAGGTGGTACTGAAATAGAATATACTGTGCAGATACGCTCGATAATGCGTGTTGTGGATTGACCTTGAAGAAATGGTAGCACAACAACACGACCTCCACGAGCCTGTACGACATCAGCACCAATAATTGTATTGGGTGTATAGTCTCCCCCTTTGACAAGAACATCAGGCTGAAGCCTGTGGATAAGGCGTAGGGGAGTATCCTCCTCGAAGATGCATGTATAATCAACAGCACGAAGGGCAGATATGAGTCTGGCACGGTCAGGTGCAGGGATAATTGGGCGTGTTGTGCCTTTGAGGCGTTGTACTGATGCGTCGCTATTAACGCCAACAATTAGGATATCACCAAGTTTTTTAGCCGATTCTAGATATGTAACATGACCAAGATGGAGAATATCGAAACAGCCATTCGTGAATACAAGTATTTTCCCCTGGTCGTGTGCTGCACGAGCGATGCATTCAGCTATATCTTGTGAGACGTACATACCAGTGTACTAACGGTACTTGAAGTGTGTATTCTTAATGTTCTAAAATGCAAAATGTCTGTGTTATACTGTCATGACAACAACACAGACATTCACGAATTCACTCACTCGCAGCGGCAGACGGTATAAGAATACGAAGTGCTATTCTGCGCGTAGCGCTTCTGCACCTCCGACAACCTCAAGAATCTCTTTAGTAATAGCAGCTTGGCGCAGTTTATTGTACGTAAGCGTAAGAACACGATTGAGTTCCTTAGCATTGCGTGTAGCGTTATCCATTGCCATCATGCGTGCTGCTTGTTCGGCAGCGTTGGATTCAAGCATCGCACGCCAAATTTGCATATTCAAATGTTTTGGCAAGATATCATTCAGTACTTCTGCCTGTGATGGTTCGTAGATGTACTCGATAGCGTATGTGCTTGATGTTGGGTATGATGCTTGTGTAGGGCTAATGGGTAGGAAATCATGAATAACAACTTCTTGCTTGATAATCGAGCGAAATTCATTAACAATAATTTGTACCTTGTCATACTGACCATCGAGGAAACGCTGAACAACGAAACGACCAATAGCCTGGGCTTGTGAAAAGTCCAGCTTTTGGAAGACACCCGGATAATATGTATCAAGAGTAATCTCACGCTTGGCGAAGAACTCCGTGGCGCGTTTCCCTATAGTAATAAGGTGAGGGGTTGCTTGAGGATAGTCTTGGGAAAGCTTTTTTAGATGCTGCTGGGCACTGCGCAGAACATTCGCATTAAATCCTCCACATAACCCTCTGTCGGCGCTCACAACAATTAGGGCTATGTTCCTAATGTCCTTACGTTGTTCAAACAGCGGGCTTGTGAGGTTTTCTTGGTCGGCTGCCAAAAGTGAAATCATATGGGACAGCTTCTCTGCGTAGGGACGTGCAGCAAGGATATTCGCTTGGGCACGGCGCATTTTTGCTACTGCCACCATTTTCATCGCTGAAGTAATTTTAGCGATATTTTTCACTGCACCAATACGAGTGCGTATGTCACGAAGTGTTGCCATAATTTAGTACAATGCGATAAGATATAAAGACAGGCTATAGTTGTCAAGCTCTTGTAGAGGATGCAAGTTGCTGTACAAAGCGTTTACGAAGAAGCATCGAATGTGGCGAGTGCTGCCTGATGAATCTCAACGTTCTCCCAAACTTTGCCAATAACATACGGCTCCTGAGCATACCATGCATCCAGGTCGGCGCGTGTGGGGAACTCAAGAACCATCATAGAGCCAATCATTCTGCCATCCTCGTTAAGCAAAGCGCCACCCACAATAAAGCAGCCGCGAGCTTTGAGGGCTTTCACACCTTCAAAATGTGCCGAACGTGCTTCCATGCGGCGATGCACTGCATCGGTATCAGTGTAATCCTTGGCATAAATGATGTATTGTGGCATAGTACGGTGCACGAGGGAAGTGCGAATTTGTTAATAGTGTGCGAAGTCATTCATTAAGTACTGGCAAATATAGTCTTGAATGGCATCTTCAAGTGTTGTATTGGGGCAAACAATACGAGTTTGCTGGAGTTTGCTCATATCAGCTTGTGTAAAATACTGGTACTGCGAGCGCAGATGGAGCGGCATCTCGATATATTCCACAGAAACTGGACGCTGCATAGCAGCAAAGACAGCACGTGCTACGTCATTCCATGAGCGAGCAAGCCCTGAGCCAAGATTGTAGATGCCTCGAACTTCACCGTACACCAGCATTTCATACAGTACGTCTACAACATCCTTGACATAGATAAAGTCACGCTTTTGTTCGCCATCCGCATATGCTGGGTTATACGAGCGGAACAATCGTATAGTGCCAGTACTCCATACCTGACGAAAGGCTTTCATAACCACACTTGCCATATCGCCTTTGTGATACTCATTCGGTCCGAATACATTAAAAAATTTGACACCGACAAACTTTGTGTCAAAGCCATTACGCAACACCCATTCATCAAACATATGCTTGGAGTAGCCATACATGTTGAGTGGCTGCAATGTAAAGACAGAGTCGCTGTAACCTTGTTCGCCTGCGCCATAGGTAGCAGCACTACTTGCATAAATAAAGCGGATATTGCGTGCTTCAGTGTACTCAGCAAGATCGCGGCTGTATCGGTAGTTGTTATCGAGAAGGTAATCAGCGTTCGTCTCTGTTGTAGAGCTGCACGCACCAAGATGGAATATCGCTTCAATTTCGGCACCATACGTTCCTGCAAGCAATTCTCGACGAAATGTTGTCTTGTCCACGATGTCCTGATATACTTTGCCAACGAGGTTTTTCCACTTTATGCCTGTACCAAGACTATCAACGATGAGAATATCGTGGATACCCTGGTTGTTTAGCTTGCGCACGAGGCAACTGCCAATAAATCCAGCTCCACCCGTTACAACAATCATAGGGCGCTGTAGCTGTTTTTTGATAAAGTAAAAGGCTCTACTATGGGAACACTAAGGCGCTTTTTAGAGCGTAGCTTTGAATGCAGTAGTAAAGTCTTTCAAAACATCATTCAGCTGCGCGACAATGTCGTCGGTGAGTTCTGCCTTGTCTGCAATAGCATTGAGAAGATCTTTATGGCGTATTTCCATGCGTTCGAACAGTTCTTGTTCATATCGGCGACATGCTTCTTTTGGGAGTTCATCGAGATACCCGTTGTTTACAGCATAGATAATCACGACTTGACGCTCCAGCGGGAGCGGTGAATACTGATTTTGTTTCAGAATTTCGTTAACACGCTCGCCACGGCGCAGCTGTTGCTGTGTTGCCTTATCAAGGTCGGAACCAAAGCGTGCAAATGCTTCCAGAGCGCGATATGCTGCTTGGTCGAGACGAAGCGTACCAGCAATTTTTTTCATTGCTTTTGTTTGCGCATTGCCTCCTACACGGGAGACGGAAATCCCAACGTTAAGAGCAGGGCGAATATTCGCATTAAACAGGTTCGACTCAAGATAGATTTGACCATCGGTAATTGAGATAACGTTTGTGGGAATGTACGCAGAAACATCGCCTGCCTGTGTTTCAATGACAGGGAGCGCTGTAAGCGAACCGCCGCCTTTTTCGTCGGACATTTTTGCAGCGCGTTCAAGAAGGCGACTATGCAGATAGAATACATCGCCTGGATACGCTTCACGACCCGGCGGACGGCGTAGCAAGAGGGATACTTGGCGATATGCAGCTGCTTGCTTCGATAAATCGTCATAAATAACCAGGGCATGTTTGCCATTATCGCGGAAATACTCACCCATAGCTGTACCAGCGTAGGGAGCAATAAACTGCAATGGAGCAGGCTCAGAGGCATTGGCAGCAACAACAATCGTGTAGTCCATAGCGCCATGCTCGCGCAAGACACCAACTACATTCGCAACAGTAGAGGCTTTTTGACCTACAGCAACGTAGATACAATATACGGGCTCAATGCCACGTGCTTTCGCTTCGGCAGAGTGGGTATATTTTTGGTTGATAATTGTATCTAGTGCTACAGTAGTTTTCCCCGTTTGTCGGTCGCCAATAATAAGTTCGCGCTGCCCACGACCAATCGGAATGAGAGCATCAATCGCTTTGATGCCAGTTTGCAGGGGCTGTTTAACAGGCTGACGGTCAATGACACCCGGAGCTTTCCGTTCTATAGGAATGAATTTCCCTTTAGTGTCAATTGGTGCACCACCGTCGATGGCAGCACCAAGTGGATTAACGACACGACCAAGAAGTTCTTCTCCGACAGGGACAGATGCGACACGGCCAGTGCGCTTCACGGTATCACCTTCGCGAACAAGGGTATCGTCACCAAAGAGCACTGCACCAACGTTGTCTTCTTCGAGGTTGAGTACCATTCCCATAACACCGTTAGGAAATTCTAGAAGCTCGGCTGCCATGCACTTTGATAGACCGTAGATACGAGCTACACCGTCGCCAACTTGTAAGACTGTACCGACTTCATAGATATCTACTTCTTTTTCGAAGCTTGTAAGTTGCTGGCGAAGTATCGTGGAGATTTCATCAGGGCGAACTGCTGTCATAATTGCGAACCTTTAGAAAAATGTGAACATGAGAGTAATAAGTAATGTGCGTAAGCTGCATATCATATGATATCACGCTGTTATGATGAATGATGAACTAGCGTAGGCGCATAAGGTCTGCTGCGTCTTGCTTTTCAATTTTAAGCCGGTCAGGATTGACAATTACTTTGGGCATATCATTGACGGCGTTAATAGCAATCGAAACATCGCCATTAGTTGCAAGATTAGGAAGTCCTGAAATGGAGAGCACGCCATTCGTTCGGCAAAACTCCTTGATAATGCGTATATCGCTTCCCGGAGCGGCATACACAACATTTACGTCTGCACCAGCAGAGGCGAGCTGAGAGCTTTTCACTGCTGTAGCTCTGATACCAATACTATTGAATGCTTCGACAAGCTCTTCGCGTACATCGGTGGGAGTTGCATCTCCATACACAACAAGAAGTTTGATGTTCTCGCGTGGAACAGTCTTGTCGTATGCAAAAACCTTCTTAAAATATCGTACCTGTACAGGAATAGGTACAGGCATGTCTTGAGCGCTGAGTGCTACCAGTTCGAGCATAGACAATATCCAGCAGCTAGCAACAGTTCGAGCCATACACGTTTGGAGACCAAATATGAATCTGGAACAATAGTATCCAACTTCTATTTCTCAAGTTTCAACGCTGCTCTTGTCCTAGTTGCTGAGCGTACCTTCCAGTAGGCGCTGCTTTAGGAGTGTGAGCTGGTGCCTAAGGCTGCTATCTATAAGCGTATCACCGATTTTTACTGTAAATCCTCCGATGAGAGAAGGATTAATGGAATACGTTGGCAGCGGCTTTTTCCCTGTGCGCTTCTCGATTGTACGGAGTAAATGTTCCTTCTGTGTAGAGTCAAGCTCAATAGCAGATGTGATTTCTACAGGTAGAAGGTTATGTGCGTTGTTGTATAAAGTTTTGAATGCTGCCAGAATATCGCGCAGTTCGGCAATACGGTTTTTCTCAACAAGGAGTGCAAGAAAAGTATGCGTGAGCTTTGCAAGGCATGCTTTGTCGGCGATTGCCGTAAGAACAGCCTGTTTCTGCGAAGCTTTAATAATAGGGCTACTCACAAAGAGCGCGAAGTCGCGGGATTCTTTCAGCATAGTTGTAAGACCCCGCACGTCCTCAATAACTGTTTCGAGAAGATTATGCTGCTGGGCTTCTTGGAATAGAGCCATCGCATAGCGCATAGCAACACGAGATTGTATCATACTGTTCAGCGATGAAGGGTAAAACTATGTGCTAGTTCGCTGCTGTTGTGCGGAACTCATCAATGAATGTGTCAATAAGTTTTTTCTGCTGAGCCACATCAACCTTTTCTTTGAGAATTTTTTCTGTTGCCAGAATAACAAGATTCGAGACCTCTTCTCGAAGAGCTTGCATTGCTGCCTGTTTCTCGCGCTCGATTTCTGCACGAGCCTCAGCGATTTTTTGCTCTTTGACTCTTTCTGCTTCTTGAAGTGCGGCTTGAATTCTTGCCTGCGCTTCGGATCGGCCCTGGCGCACAATCTCACTCATTTCCTGCTGAGCTTGAGCGAATTTTGCTTCATTTTCGCGTATTAAGCGCTCTGCGTCAGCTTGTGCTTTTTCGGCACGTGTAATTGAGTCCTGAATAGATTTTTCGCGCTCATGAAGAGCATTCAGAAGAGGTTTCCATGCAAATTTGGCTAAGATAAGCGCAAATACTGTAAAATTCACAACAGTCCAGATAATAAGACCTGGAGACACGCTCAGTACGTTATCCATAGTGCAGGTGGAGGTATAATGACAGTAAAGAAATGGAGAATTGCAATGATTTTTTGTATAGGCGCATACTACGCGGAGGTACTGCATTGAGCGCGATACATGTAGCCTGCTTTATCCTTCATAAAGAACACAAAGCAGGCTACACAGTATCAAGAAACTGGAAATCTACTTGAATGCGAGGAGAATGCAAATTACTAGAGCGAAGAAGGCAGCACCTTCAATAAGAGCAGCTCCAATAATCATTGTTGTGCGCAGGTCGCCCATTGTTTCAGGTTGACGGCTACTTGCCTCCAAAGCGGAAGCAACAAGCTGACCGATACCAATACCTACTCCGATAATTGCAATACCTGCGCCCAGTCCCGCAGAAAGATATGCTAATGCAGCATTTGTCATTGGATAGTCCTCCAAAAGTAAAGTACGAAATGAAATGAGAGTACTCACAATAATGAGTGTGACATTCGAGAAGCTACTGGTACATACGGTACTGCCTGCATGCAAGAAGTTTAATGCTGTGCTGCATGGGCTGCATCGTGTGCATGGTCACCAATAGCCATGCCAGTAAATACTGCCGTAAGCATAGTAAAGATGTACGCTTGCAAGAATGCAGCGAGAAGCTCAAGAAAATAGATAAATACAGAAAATGCCGTACTCGCTGGAGCGATGAAGATACTTTTGAAAAAGAAAATAAGACCAACGAATGCGAGAAGGATAATATGACCCGCTGTCATATTTGCAAATAGACGCATTGTGAGCACAAAAGGCTTGATAAACATGCCCATAAATTCGATAGGTACCATAATAAGCCACATAGGCCACATGCGTGCAGGCACGCCGCCGGTCAAGTGTGCAAGCCATGCCCCAATTCCAGATTCACGAATGGCAGTATAGTTGATGACGATGAACGCAGTGATCGCAAGACCTGCTGTTACACCAATTGCTCCTGTTGCTGTGTGTAGTCCGGGGATAAGACCAAAAAGATTCATGAGCAGGATGCTGAAGAATAGCGTTATAAAGTACGGCAGAAGCCGCTGTGCTGCAGCGCCTTTGATGTTGGCATACACTACTTCGTCTCGTAGATAGATAATGACAGACTCCATAATGTTTTGTATACCTCGGGGTGCTTGCTTTGGATTTTTCTTATATTTTCCTGCAACAAATAGCCCAATCGCAGTGAGAACAGCGAATGCAATCCACTGAAATACGACGTAGTTTGTAACGGAGAGGTCAAGCTGTGGAGGCTTCATATCCGCTTTGCGAACAGGGTGTCCTTTATACATAGTAAAGATGCCAGCTTGCTCCATAGATACTGGGCTGGAATATGTATAAAGATTCCCGCTATCTAGTATGATGATAGGCAAGTCAGCAATATGATCAAACAATACAAAGCCGTGATGGTCGCCCAGTTCACGTAAGAGGTGAGAAAAAACCTGTTCGCGAGGAACGTCATGGCTACCTTCGTATTTGCCACTATGCGAGTGATCTATGGGTGCTTGGGTAGATTCAGAGCTGTGATGGGTATTGGAAGACTGAGTATCAGGATTGTTCATGGCAAATGAGCGCATTGAAGAATGGATGAAGGGGCACAGCGCTTAACACTTAAATTGTGCGTATGCGTTTTGCATTAGGAGTTGTAAAATAGTTTGCTGCTCTAAACTCATAATAAAGTAGGAGCAATGTATCTGTGCCAAGCATCTAAAACACTCCAGATGAGCCGTTTTGGTCATTCGAAAAGGTCTGGGAAGAACGTGCTTGCTTGCAATGCAGTATAGCAATCTCTATGCCTAGACCAATCAGGTAGAAGGCTAACAAGGCAGTGATCATCGGAATAGGGGTGCAATGGTGTATCGTCAATGCATGCCATGTAGCAGCGAGTGCTAGGGCTGTTCGCATAATCATGCTGCCAATGAGTACATGGAGAAATAGTTGGATGCTGCTTTGACGGAGTGCAATCCGAAAGCTGACACGAGCAAAGATAACGCTAAGCGCTGCAATGCCGAAGCCACACAATATGGCACTGATAATGTGTTCTGGAGTATCTTGCATACCGATATCTAGATGCATACTTGAAAGACTCAAGCTTATTGCCTATTCTGCCTGTCTTGATAGTTGTACGCTGGCTTTCTAGTAAGCGTAAGAGCCGAACGAATGAATCTTACCATGCCACCAGTTACTCCGAAGATAAGAAGTGTTGTGAGCCACAGCGGAGATGACTGTGCATAGGTGTCAATCAGCCACCCTATCCCTCCAAACGCAAGCACTGTTAGTGCTAGCTCAATCCCAAGATGAAAGGCAGGAGCGATGGCTTGCAGCGATGTGCCTGCTCGGACATGTCGCTTGAAATCTGACGAGCTTGCCATATACAGTCTTAAACCAGTAGGAATTAAGCATAGAGCAATTTCCTGGTTGCTATGCATGAGTCCCTTGTGTTATTGCAAGGTTTCAGTGTATAGTGTATAATCCGTAAAAGCATACAAAGTTAATGTGTGGCTATTTACCGTCAAACGAAAAATTTCTTGCGCGCGGAAAATCTTGTGGATTTCTATGCTGTTCTTAGCTAATTTACTGAACAAGTGTGTTGTACCACATTCTTGTGCTCTGCGTTAAAGATGGATGCACACACTATTGAAGCGGTAACGCATTTACTCGTAGCAGCCGATGCCTTGCGGCAGCGTTTCGACAAGGTATGTGGAGAGTATGGGATTACGTACACACAGTACAGTATTTTGCGTATTCTTGAAAAAGCGTACCCTAATGGATATCCGCGCTGCGAGATTATGATGCGCATGATTGAACGTGCACCCGATACAACACGCCTTCTTGACCGTTTGGAGCATCAAGGGCTGGTAGAACGTGTGCGTTCGG
>JANWZB010000073.1 GCA_025055035.1 Candidatus Kapaibacterium sp. | reverse complement strand
TTTCACGAATTTGGGCAAAAGCCACCTGTTCTTTGCTTCATTACATTCACCACCACTATGAATCTTCCTACGCTTAGCCTGCGCCGTCCGGTGCTTGCAATAGTGATGTCGCTTGTCATCATGCTCTTTGGGGTGATGGGATATACGCTTCTGAGTGTTCGCGAATTTCCTGCAATAGATCCACCAGTGATTACGGTGCGAACAGTGTATTCTGGGGCAAATCCTGAAATTGTTGAGTCTCAGATTACAGAGCCGCTCGAGAAAGCAATTAACGGTATTCAAGGCGTACGCACGATTTCTTCGAATAGCGCGCTGGGGGTTAGTATCATTACAGTCGAGTTCAATATAGAATCTGACCTTGAGCAAGCGGCAAACGATGTGCGAGACAAGGTATCCCAAGCACAACGGCAATTGCCCCAGGATATTGATGCACCGCCTGTGGTGACGAAAGCAGATGCAAGTGGAGATCCTGTAATTTTTATGCCTGTACAAAGCCGCTCGATGAATATCATGCAGCTGTCGGCATATGCTGAGAATGTTTTACAAGAACGTCTTCAGACAATTCCGGGAGTGAGTCAAGTGTTGATTTTTGGCATGAAGCGCTATGCTATGCGTTTGTGGATTGATCCTGTCCGCTTGGCTGCGTACAACCTTACCATTCAAGATATTCAGGAGGCGTTGAACCGCGAGAATGTGGAGCTGCCAAGTGGTAAAATCTATGGCTATCAAACAGAGCTTACAGTCAAGACATTTGGGCGCTTGGAACATGAAGAAGACTTCAACAATCTTATCTTACGGCAAACCGATAACCGCATAATTCGCTTTCGCGATGTTGGGCGAGCAGAGCTTGGTCCTGAGAATGAAGAGACTTCTTTGCGTCGGAATAACTCTCCTGGAGTATCTGTTGCAATTATTCCTCAACCGGGTGCTAATGTTGTTAACATTGCTGATGAATTTTATAGGCGCTTTGAAATAATTAAGCGCGAGCTACCGCCAGATATGATGATTGATATTGGTATCGACCGAAGCCGTCCCATTCGTGCTTCAATAGCAGAAGTAAAAGAAACACTAGCAATTGCATTTAGTCTTGTTGTAATTGTCATTTTTCTCTTTTTTCGAGACTGGCGTATTGCGTTGCGACCGCTGATAGATATTCCTGTGTCGCTAATGGGGGCATTCTTTATCATGTACGTTTTTGGCTTTTCTATCAATATCTTGACGCTGCTTGCTATCGTGCTTGCTACTGGTCTTGTAGTGGATGATGGAATTGTTGTAACGGAAAATATCTACAAAAAAATCGAGCAAGGAATGCCCCCGCTGGAAGCTGCTAAAACTGGCTCAACAGAGATTGTCTTTGCGGTGATTTCCACATCGATTACTCTAGCAGCTGTATTCTTACCGGTAATTTTCCTGCAAGGTTTTGTTGGAGCGCTGTTTCGAGAATTTGGTATTGTGATTGCTTCTTCGGTGCTAATCTCGGCATTCGTATCGCTTACATTAACTCCTGTGTTGAGTGCGAAACTTTCTGCTAACGCGCAACGCCGCTCACGCTTTTATGCAATGACAGAGCCTTTTTATCAATGGCTGGAGCATTCGTATCGTCGTACACTGGAAAAGTTTTTGCATCATAGAGTATGGGCAGTTGGTATTGTTCTTGTGAGTTTTGGCTTGATTTATTTGTTTGCGACAATCCTCAAAAGCGAACTTGCCCCGCTGGAAGATAAAGGATTTATTAGAATGCCAATGACTGCGCCAGAAGGAACAAGCTTTGATGCAATGGAGCAGATTATTGCGACAGCTGCACAATTTGTTATTGATTCCGTGCCTGAGCACCGCATGGTATTTGGAATTACAGCTGGTGGTGGCTCGACTGGTGCGGTCAATGCTGGATTTGTGAGTATTCTGCTGAAGGATAGTAAAGAGCGTGCACGCACGCAAATGCAGATTGCTGAATACATCGGCAAACATATGCGTAGCTTTAATGCTGCGCGAGCAATTCCTGTGCAAGAGCAAACAATTTCGACAGGCTTTGCGTCAGGGTTGAGCTTGCCGGTACAGTTTGTCATTCAGAACCTCGATTTTGAGAAGCTCAAAAGCAAACTTCCAGAATTTCTTGAGGAAGCACAGAAGGACCCAACATTTCAGGCTGTAGATGTCAACCTCAAGTTTAATAAGCCTGAGCTTACTGTTTCTATCGACCGCCTTAAGGCAACAGAGCTTGGTGTCTCGGTACGTGATATTTCTAACACGTTACAACTTGCTTTGTCGAATCGACGCTTCGGATATTTCTTAATGAATGGAAAGCAATATCAAGTGATTGGTCAAGTGGAGCGTAACGACCGTAATCGTCCGAGTGCGCTACAGGGATTTTATGTGCGGAATAGTCGTGGTCAACTCATTCCACTGGACAATCTGGTATATTTTAACGAGGTATCAAGCCCTCCACAAATCTTCCATTATAATCGCTATAAATCTGCTACGGTTTCTGCGAGCCTTGCGCCTGGAAAAACTGTGGGTGAGGGTATCAAAGCAATGCAAGCTATTGCTGAGCGCGTTCTTGATGATAGCTTTACGACGTCGCTCGCAGGGGCATCGAGAGATTTTGCTGAAAGTTCTTCTAACACAGCGTATGCGTTCGTTGTAGCATTGCTCCTAATTTACCTTATTCTAGCGGCGCAATTTGAGAGCTTTCGCGATCCATTGATTATTATGCTGACTGTTCCTCTTGCAGTACTGGGGGCACTGTTATCGCTTTGGGCGTTTAACCAAACGCTCAATATCTTTTCGCAAATTGGTATAATCATGCTTATTGGCTTGGTAACGAAAAATGGTATCCTAATTGTAGAATTTAGCAATCATCTGCGTTCCGAAGGAAAGTCATTGCATGATGCGGCGTTGGAAGGAGCATCTGCACGCTTGCGTCCAATTTTAATGACAAGCCTTGTTACGGCAATCGGTGCTCTGCCCATTGCTCTAGCACTCGGTGCAGCATCGCAAAGTCGTGTTCCGCTCGGAATTGTAGTAGTGGGCGGTGTGCTGTTTTCTCTTATGCTTACGCTTTATGTTATTCCGGCGATGTACACCTACCTTGCAAGTAGGGTAGCTCCAGCACTAGAGCAGAACAAGAGCACTACAAGTGTAGTACAAGGATACGCAGTAAAGCAGCACCACACTACAGAACAGGAAAGTACAAATGGCTCAGCAAAAAAACCTGTTATCGAAGAAACTGTGTAGTATTTTGGTAGTGTTGCTATGATTAGGGACGGGAGTGGGTAGAAGTAAGGCGGGTGCGGAAATACTGTACTGTGCGCTGCAGTGGCTCATCGAGTATTTGTGAGGGGGAAAAACCTGTCAAAGACTGGATTTTGTTGCAGTTTATGGGTGTTGAGCCAATGTCAATCGCTTGGAGTTCATGAGGTAGAGGCTTCACAACAAGCTGACCCGTACCGCATGTATCAACAATGTGCTGAGCTAGCTTATGAATAGAGATCATTTGTCCGTTAGCATTATAAGCATCGAATGCAAGACGGAAATCGTGGCACGTTGTAAGGCGCCATACATACTCGGCTATATCGTGCACATAGATAATGGGGCGTGTGCGGTGCGTGCCAAAAACTTCAATTGCTCGTCCCTCTAGGATATCGCGAATGAATCCACCAATCAAGCCAATATCCTCACCCTGTGTAGGCATGTGTTCTCCGAAGCAGTTGCCAAAACGCAAACTCACAACAGCATACCTGTAGAGCTTGGCATAAATGCGGTAGTAGGATTCAGCTGCAAGCTTGTGAACACCTTGAATATCTTCGGGGAGGAGTGGTGTTTCTTCCGTAATTTCTCCACTCGTGGGATTACCATACACACCACGCGATGAGAGGTAAATGAGCCGCTTACCCGAATGCCGTGCAAGAGCAGTAGCAACGCAGAGGTGAGAATGCTGATTACACCGCATATCGAACTCTGGTTCGTAAAGTGCTGAACGATGCGCTGTCCATGCCATACTATCGATAATGATATCGCTTGCTGCAAGGTAGTCATCGAGAGTGGTAAGGTGTTCTACTGCTTGCTCGATAAGTGTTACGTTACGTAACCCCACAACATTTTCGCGCCGAGCACCAGTGCGCTTGAGCATGCCATCAATAACAATAACCTGCCAGCCTTCTCGACTAAACCGTGCAGCAAGAGCGCTACCAATAAACCCTGCGCCCCCGAGGATAAGAGCAGTATTCATAAGATGAATAGTGATAGGTGTAAACGGTAGTGCAAATTTACCAGAAAGCGCTGGTGTGAGCAATTCCTTTTCGATCAAGTGAAAGTCCCAGTCTTGGAATATGCAGAGTACCCAAGGAATGGCACGCAATTTGCTCGTGTAACCATTACGCCGCATAGCGCTGTATGTGTGCGTGTGTGCAGACACCTGTAGCTTAAGGCGAGCTACAGTAGTGGTATGTGCAGTATATACTCAACATGACAACCTTAGCATCACCGATGAAGGAATCTTCTAGAGGTACGAATGAACAGTGTATCACGCGATATGGTATCAACTCGCACAAGCCGTGTCGGCAGCAATACACTCTACCGAGATGGTTTATCAACAACGCCTGAAGGCCTAACACCACAACATGCTTCTGTTCGACAAAAGAATTCAGACATGCACAAGCACATGACTCCTAGTCCTAGTGCGCATACTATTGCAAGCAAGCATGAGTATGGAGCAAAGAAAGTGTCATCCCATCATCTCTTGTCCTCTCCACTAAACAGGCAACACACAGACTATATTCTTGAGTTATGCAGAACGCATAAACGCGAGCTTCTTGCTAGCATGCTTGTGTTTGTTGCTGTATTGCTAGTATTAGCTCTGGTGTCGTATAATCCTTCCGACGTTGCATACGCCCATGTCTCTGATACTACTGTAGAACAGTTAGAGCATATTGCAACACCACTCAACAAAAAAGAAATAGCACTTTCTGCGAAGCTTGCAGAGGAATATACGATACACAATTGGCTTGGATATCTTGGAGCAATTATTGCCCATGTGCTATATATCTATACTGTCGGATATTCTGCCATAGTGTTTCCTGTTGTTCTTATTGTATGGGCTAGTGCAGTAGTGCAATCGCGTTTTTCGGAGCGGTTATTGTTGGGGACGGCTCTTGCTTTTGTTGGCTCGGCGATCACCGCAAGCTTTGCTGGTGTGCTACAGCTGGTTCAGTGGATGCCACCAATGCGTCCTGAGTGGAGCGGGGCAGTTGGTCAATTTATTGCGAGAATGCTTTGGCAGGTCATAGGAACAGTTGGTTCGTGCATTCTCCTGACTGGAGCGCTGCTCGTTGTACTGTTTGCTGCAATAGACTTAAACGTGGAGAAAAGCGTTATGCGTTTCAAGACAATATGCGAACGTATTCGCCGTTTCCGTACATCAGTTGCTGCAAGCCATTCTGATTCTGTAAGCCAAACGAGCCAACAAACAAGCCAATCGGCACACACTGATTCTTCAGTAGCAACCGCTTCCACACGAACTCTTACTCAACAAGCTGACGAGGAACAAGCTGACGAGGAGGGCTCAGCACACGGAGATTATCCCTACTCAACAAGCCCAGACAATTCAGACAATAACAGAATCGCTAGTAGTGGCAATTCTAGCAATATGCAGCATGATGTACTTGCTGCAAATATGCATTATCTGCACCGTAGAAATGCGTGGCAAGATGCTCATGAATCATCAGCACCGCTTCTGTCTAAGTTAGCACATACGCTTGCTGATGAGAATGAGCCAGTGCGCATAATACGTCGTACTGTGCATACTCCTAATATTGCCTCGATTCGTCGAGATATTCTCAGTAAGTATGCTGAAGATGATGTACACAACAGCATACACGATACTACTCGCGATAGCCGCGACGAAGTACTGTCTGCACCAAAGGCTGCAGCACGCTGCGCCGAAGTAGCATCGACAGCTCATGAGCTATATACTGAACACAGCGATTCAACAGCACCAGAAGAAACTTCTGTACAGGAGAAGCGGGAAAAAAGTATCCATAGCTCTGTTTCTGCGTGCGCTGAAAAGCCTGTGTGCAGCCCAGTGGTGACGGTAAGCTTGCCACAGACAAGAGTTTGTATTCCTCAGAATTTCTCGTACCCGGCGCAAGCATCTGTAACATTTGTAGAAGCACCGAAGCAGCAAAAACAGCATGCGCAAGAAGATCATACAAGTACAACGTATTCGCACAACCAGCAGCCGTATAACGACAGCGTCTGTAACCGCTCTTCTGAGCCTATACTCGAGGAACAACTCAAGGTGCATCAACGCAACGCTGAGCATCTTGCAGGGTTAGTTGCTGGTCAAGTTGCGGAAGAAGTTGCGATGCAAGTTGCTGCAGAGATTGCAGAGCGAGTAGCTCAGAGTGCTGCGCAGAGCGCTGTACAAAAAGCTATTGAGAAAGCCTTACATCAAACAATCCGTACGCAGCAGGAACCAGTAAGAACTAGTGTGCACAGCAGTAGTGCGTCTACGATGCAGAAAGAATCTGAAAAAGTAGGAAATATACGTAGTGCAAGCTTGAGTGTTCCGGAGCTGTGTGCAGTGCGTAGCAACGAAGCTGTATACGAAGATATTGACTACGTGCTGCCAACAATTGACTTGCTTCTCCCGCAAGAAGAAAGTAGTGCCGTCAGCGAGGAAGAGCTTCAGCAAAATGCACGTATTCTGCAGGAAAAACTAAAGACATTTCGGATTGAGATTGAAAACCTTCAGGTTACACCGGGTCCGGTTGTTACACAATACGAATTTGTGCCAGCATCGGGTGTCAAGGTATCACAAATCGAAAATCTTGCCGATGATATTGCACTTGCACTGAAAGCGCGTGGTATTCGCATCATTGCTCCTGTACCGGGACGTGGAACGGTAGCAGTGGAGATCCCAAATACTCATGCGGCAACAGTACGCTTTCGTAGTGTTGTGAGTTCAGCCGAGTTCATCAATGCCCAAATGCGCTTACCGCTTGCTCTAGGTAAGACTATTCATGGAGATGTGTTTACAGCAGACCTTGCAAAAATGCCCCATCTGCTAATAGCAGGAGCGACTGGTTCCGGGAAAAGTGTGGGTATCAATTCAATCATTGCATCACTGCTCTACGCAATGCATCCGCGTGATTTGAAATTTGTCATTATCGACCCTAAACGTGTTGAAATGACACACTATCGAGCCCTGCATCGCCACTTTTTGGCAGTGTGCCCCAATGTTGATGAAGGAATTGTTACAGATCCGAATAATGCTGTTATCGTGCTTAAGTCGGTTGTTGCTGAGATGACGCGCCGGTACGAAATTCTGCAAAAGGTTGGGCAGCGTCATATTGCTGAGTATAATCAAAAAGTTCGCGAAGGACGCTATCATGGTATCTCTGAGTATGCTCATTGTGAGCTTCCGTATATCGTCGTTATTATTGATGAGCTGGCAGACCTAATGATAACAGCATCGCGCGAGGTGGAAGAGCCAATTTGTCGACTGGCACAACTTGCTCGTGCAGTGGGAATTCACCTCGTTGTAGCAACGCAGCGCCCTTCTGTTGATGTCGTAACAGGGCTTATCAAAGCGAATTTTCCTGCGCGGATTGCATACCAAGTAGCATCAAAAATTGATTCCCGAACGATTCTCGACACTAGTGGTGCAGAACATTTACTTGGCAATGGTGATATGCTGTTTACCTCCGGTGGAGCAGCAAAACCAATTCGTTTGCAAAATGCATATCTTTCAACCGATGAGGTGGAGCGCATTTGTGAGCATATTGCACGGCAGCAAGGCTTTACGCAACCGTATATACTGCCTTCGGTCAGCGACAAGACTCAACGAACTGGAGTATCAAGCTTGAGCGATGAACGTGATGAATTGTTTACAGAGGCTGCTCGGCTTGTTGTGCGGCACCGACAGTGTTCGACGTCCTTGCTGCAACGTCGTATGAAAATTGGATATGGACGAGCTGCACGTATTGTCGATCAGCTTGAAGAAGCAGGTGTTGTTGGTCCTGTAGAAGGAAGCAGAGGGAGAACGGTATTGATTGAAAGTGAGGTAGAACTGAGTGAAATACTGTAATCTTCTTGGGTGAGAGCTAAAGACACAATATGCTAGAACTTGTGCGTAGAGGGGCGCACTATCTCCAAAAAAGCCAGTATAGATGCGTTTTCTGTGTCTATGCTGGCTTTTTTAACAGGTATAGCTGCGATTGTGTGAGGCTATGCTTCACCAAATCCCCCTTCAAAGAATTCGAGCACTGCTTGGAGAGCTTCCTGTTCATCAGATCCATCAAGCTCTATAGTAAGTTCGGAATTCTGTTCGGCAGCAAGTGTCATGACACCAATAATACTTTTCGCATTGACACGAAAACCATTACGGACAAGGAAAATATCAGATTGGAAACGCGAAGTGATCTTCACAAGCATGGCTGCAGGTCGTGTATGCAAACCAGCGCGGTTCTTGATTGTTACAATGTGTGTGATCATATACGGGTTGCCCACGTACAACAGAAACTTATGCAACAGGTACAATAATGGTGTAGTCAGCCTTAATATGTACGTTCGAGTAACATTGTTGCAAAGTCATGCAGGGAAGCAGTTCCTTCGTTATGCGGTAATCTTGTGAGAGCACGATGTGCATCTTCTGTGCGTCTAGCTATTTCTGCATAGGCTGCATCGAGAATACCATATCGCGCAAATATTTCCTTCATGCGCGGAACATATTCTTCGTGTAAGCCTTGCTGATGGAGAAATTGGTCTATCAATGCGCGGTCATTATCATTCATAGCGCTATATTGTGCGAGTGCTTTGGCAATCAGGAAAGTTTTCTTTCCTTCCACAATGTCGCTGCCAATAGGTTTTCCAAAAGTTGCGCTGTCTGCTATAATGTCGAGAAGATCATCGTGAATTTGGAATGCTATGCCAGTTGCACGGGCATAATGTGTTAGCGCTTGGACATATTCCGTACAAGCGTTACCAACAATAGCACCAAGCTGCACACATAGCCCAAGCATTGTCGCGGTTTTTTTGTCGATCATGGCAAAGTAGTCATCAAGGCTGATGTGAGTACGGCGTTGAAGTGCAAGATCAAGAGCCTGTCCCTCGCAGACACGGAGAATTGCTGCATTCGTAGCTGCAATCATTTCTGCAATGCGTTGAGTAGTGCTTGGCGACTGCATAAGAGCGCTGTACGCCACTGCTATCAATGCATCGCCTGACAATATTGCTGTATTAGTGTCCCATTGCACGTGAATGGTTGGAAAACCACGTCGTATGGAAGCATCGTCCATAATATCATCATGGATAAGCGTGAAGGTATGCAACATCTCAACAGCCATACCTGCAAAAACAGCATCGATAGCATTCCCTCCGACGGCATCACATGCTATCATGGTTAGTACAGGGCGGATACGCTTACCAGCTTGAAGCATTGTATAGCGTATTGGTTTGTAGAGATCGTTGGTAGAGAAGTCGTTGCGGGAAAAGAATTCTGCTAACGCAGATTCAACAGTGTGTTTGTAGGAGGAAAATTTCTTGGTAAAAGAGTAATGGTGCATTGTGCGTAACTATGTAAGCCGAACAGAGTGCAAGATAGTGAAGGCATAGAGACAGTATTACAGTTTGCTACTTCCCGTATGGACGTTCAAGAAATTGCCGTGCATACTTGTGAGAATCATAGTAATCTTCCCAGCTAAGAACCTTCTGATATTGCTTAATTGCGAGCTCTCGCTTACCCTGAATATCATAGATGTTGCCAATGCGCGAGTTCAACATAATCATCCATCCAGAGGGCTTTTCGTCGAGCTTACGGCAAAATTCATCGCATTTGTAAAAGTATGTGAGAGCTTCATCGTACTTTCCACGTTGCATGAGTGCTAGACCAATATAGTACATGGCTTCACGTGCCAAGAGGTTGTCGTAGCCTGTTTTGTGATCGATGCAGTTATTGAGAATTTCACGCCATATTTCTTCCATCTTTTCGTAGTCTCCAAGCTGGACATAGCAACGTCCTAGATAAGCTTTGAACATGGAATTTTTTGGATAGTCGGCGCAGAGCTGTTGGGCAATTGCTAGGGCTTCTGTATAGTTTTTTTCCATGCCATACTGCAGCTGTAAGAGTACAACCTTGGCTTCGGTAGCAGCGTAACGTGCGCTTTGTGCAGCGAGCTTCAACTCTGCAATACCAATCCGCTTGTCACCGGGCGGGAGCATAGCAATAAGCGGCTTGACAATAGGATAGCGCTCGGGAATAGCTTCTACAAAATAGTGATAGATGCCTGTACCAAGCATTACATCGCGGTTGCCGGGAGCAATCTGCTGACATTTCTGTACAAGGTCGAATGCTCGCTTTCCATCAAGTGCTGCAGCTGCCCAATCATTGCGCAGAACATAATACCGTCCGCGAAAACCAATAATACCTCCCTTGAAAAACAAACCTACAATATCGTGCTCATTAATGCTCAGGATACTATCGCAGAGTGCAATAATGCGGTCAATTTTTCGCAAAAACCGCTCATCAGTACGTTTATCGCGACTATTCGTTACGATTGCCCACCAATCCACCATAGCATCGAGGAAATACCCAGCCGGATGCTGAGGATAGGCGCGCATCACTTTCTGAAATTCGGTTGCTGCGCTGTCGAATTCAAGATTGTAAATGTGCCGAACACCTGCGCGTACTGCGGAATCTGCATCAGTCCGCATGAGTGCCCATTGAGCAGATGCTGTCGTAGGAGTAATATACAAAGAAACGACATATGCAACTACACACAGAAAGCCATGCTGAAAAAGAAAAGACAAGCGTTTCACGGCAGTAGTGTCTAAATAATCAGTGAACAACAAGATCGTACTGCGAATTACACCTATATACGGTGTGGTAGCTACGTGCCATAAAGATGTAGGGATCTGTCAGGAGGTTTAAGATTAAAGTGTTGTTCTATTGAGACTTGAAACACCACTCAGGTTGTTCGAGGGCCTTGCGAAGATAGACTTGCGATGTGCTCTAGAATACGTTTTTTCATCGCTTCTTCGACTTCGACGTGTGCAGTGCCCTTAATCATTTCCTCTAACTGTGGGCAGTAGGATGCATATCCGTCTTCGCCCCAGCGGCGTATAAGAATGTCGTAGTCTTGTGGGTTAGTGCTTGTTGGCTTGCTGCTCATATAGTATCCTCGTTCTTACAAGTGAACAAATAGCGACACATTCGTGCATTGGGATAAGACGGTATATCGTAGGGTAAGGTAGTGTTTCGTAAGGTAGTGTTTCAAATTTAGCACTTTTGGTCAAGAAAATGGAAGGGTATGGAGAGAAGATTTTTTGTTGAATTGTCTTGCATTGTAGAAACGATGAGTTACTGTGATGTATTTTGTGCGCTATTTATGTTTTGTAGTGAGAATGTTCCTAGAAGCAGATAGTTTTTTTTCACGAAAGAAAAATTTTATAGTTTTGCCCACACTTGTCCCGTTCCATTTGTGAAACATGCTGCTGAGATTTCAGGGCTTGCGTTCAGAGAGGCTAGCAAGATATGGAGACGTGTAGACATAAACCGTTGTAACAATTTGCACTGTGCTGTGGGAACAAATACAATAGCCTGCATCGTTCTATATGTACAGTGATAGCTGGCGGCATACAGTTTGCTTTTCATCCTACTACAGAGCCATACGTTCCACTCACACATTTCCTCGAGCATTATGCGGATTACTGATGTTTTAAGCGTTTCATCGGTGGCTGTTCACAAAACGCTTCCCTCCAAGAGCGATGCTTTACACTTTATGATAGAAATGCTCTCGAAGCATGGTACTATTAGTGACCCCTCAAAAGTAGAGGCTCTCATACTGGAGCGCGAGAGTATTATGTCTACAGGTGTAGGAAAAGGATTTGCATTCCCACATGCAAAGACTGATGCCGTCTCGCGACCTGTCGGAGCACTCCTGATGCTGGATGAGCCTGTCGAATACCAAGCACTCGACAATAAGCCAGTGAATATCATTTTCATGTTGCTGGGGCAGGAAAATGCTGTTGGTACACACTTGCGCTTACTGTCTCGTGTATCGCGCTTAATGAGTAATGATGAATTTCGAGAGCGTCTTCTCAAGGCAAACTCGGCAGCCGAGGCAATAGAGATCATTCGTGAAGAGGAAGAGCAAAAGCTCGATATATAGCTCCAGTGGAAAGCTGAAGAGTTAGAGTGGGAGTTGCTGGAGAGAGCTGTGATTTGTTGTTCGTTTTCTTGCACTGCATGGCAAACTTTATTGCTAAGTATTCATGAAACTACTTCGCACGCATGCTGCAAAAGTTTCTCTTAGTATTGGTGCTGTTGGTATTCTGCTAATAGGGGTACTGGGGCAACACATTGTGCAACGGTGTGCCCAATCCTCGGACACGTCGTACCAACCTACACATCATCTGGATTCTACCCGTGTAACGCAGCCACATCCCACGACATATCACTCTCGTATATCTGATACAATGTCTATACCTGTGTACACAGTTGAAGTGCTTCGTACAATACCTCATGATGCGCAAGCCTTTACACAGGGCTTAGCTTTTAGCGAGGGTGAGTTGTACGAGAGTACCGGACAGTATGGTGCATCATCACTGCGCAAGGTTGACCCAGAAACAGGAAAAGTGCTAAAGAAGCTTGTTATAGATGAAGCATACTTTGCAGAAGGTGTAGTTGTTGTGCAGGGGAAAGTATATCAGCTTACGTGGCAATCTGGTATTGGATTTGTGTATGATGCGAAGACATTCCGTCAATTGCGAACATTCAGTTATTTTGGTGAAGGTTGGGGGCTGACGTATGATGGCGAACATATGATTATGAGCGACGGGACCAGCGGACTACGGCTTCTCGATCCCGACTCACTCATGGTACGAAAAATGCTGTATGTAACAGCAAATGGTGTCCCAGTGAAAAATTTGAATGAGTTAGAAGTTGTCAAGGGAGAGATTTGGGCAAATGTGTGGCAAACGGACTCAATTGCACGCATCAGTCCACTTACGGGGCATGTGATTGGCTGGATAGACTGCTCAGGACTCTTGACACCTGAAGAACGCTCGCGGGCTGATGTTCTAAATGGTATTGCCTACAACAGTGCAAAAGACATTATACTGCTTACCGGAAAAAATTGGTCGAAAATGTTCGAAGTACGTGTGAAGATAAAAGAAAAAATGTAGTTTTGCAGAAAATTTTCGTATACCTGTACTTGCTGTGTGGATGCATGCCGCAATGCATACCACACAGCACTGACATACTCACCAATCATGGTATCACTTACTGCCAGTGCTTACATCGTCAGCGTTGTATCGATGTACCTTGCTGCAATACTCTGGGACGTCAAACCAGAGATAGTATCAATTGGTCCTATAACAATTCGATGGTATGGGATACTGTTTTCATCGGGGTTCTTGCTGGGATACATTATGATGTCGCGCATGTTTATACGTGAGGGGCGTCCTCTGTCGGACATGGAGCCGCTGACGTTGTATATGATAGGTGGAACAGTGATTGGCATGCGTCTTGGGCACTGTTTGTTCTATCAGCCTGACTACTATCTTGCTCACCCAATAGAGATTTTGGAAATCTGGAAAGGTGGATATGCCAGCCATGGTGCGGTTGTTGGTATTTCTATTGCTCTGTGGCTGTATTCGCGCAGTCGCCCGAATCAGCCGTTTCTTTGGATTATTGACCGCATAGCGATTGTCGTCGCTCTAGCAGGTTGTCTCATTCGTATTGGAAATTTCTTTAATCATGAGATGATAGGGCATCAGACGAGTCTTCCTTGGGCGGTTATTTTTGCTCAGCGCGACTCCATTCCGCGCCATCCGTCGCAGCTCTACGAAGCATTGTGCTATCTTGCTACATTTCTTTTAATGCGTTTTCTCTATCAGCGCTATGATGCGAGAGCGCCGTATGGATTGCTGCTCGGAGTATTTTTTGTATGCGTCTTTGGAGCACGTTTTCTTATCGAGTTTACTAAAGAGAACCAAGTTGCCTTTGAGCAAGGCTTACCTCTGAATATGGGTCAAATCCTCAGCGTGCCACTTATTATACTTGGAGGATTGCTTATCTGGCGGGCGCAACGGCAACCCCAAGCTGTGAATGTGTCTAAGACAAGCCCATTGCATTGTTCAGATGAACGGAACGATAAGCACAAGAAAGTACGCACAGTTCGGTCGACGCAAAAGCATAGGCATACTACAAGGTAGAGCAAGAATCTGTTTCTTGAGCATATCATTCCATTACTCTTCCATGCTGTCATTGTTATGCAACAAGAAAATACACAGCACCACGCCGCTGAGCATGATGACTTTGAGAACAAACAAAGTTCACTCTCTGCACACCAGCAGAAACAACTAGAGCAGGAACTACTCAATCGTGCGCAGCAAGTAACGCGCGAAGATGAGCGAGTTGTTGTCGAAGAGCTGCCGGAAAAAATAGCAAGCGTTCTCAACTCTGTTCATCAGCGCCTGCCTCTCGTGAAGAATATGGTGAGAAAGGTCAAAACGTTATACGCCATGCTGCGAGACAAGGAGTTCCATATGACCTGGTCAACAAAAACTATGATCATCGCAGGATTGCTGTACTTTATTTCACCGATTGACCTCTTGCCAGACTATATTCCACTTCTGGGGTATATTGACGATGCCTTTGTTATTAGTGTCGTCATGAATGCTATTGCCTCCGAAATTGAGCGCTATCAAGAATACACAGCGAGAAGCTAGAATCCTCAAAGCATTCTCTATCGCCCGAATAAGGCTGCTGTGACAAGTACAACACAGAGAATTGCAGAATGAATCGTGAATCTGGACATATGCGTGAAGCGAGTATGCAGTATCAAGGCTTTGCAACGAGAGCAATTCATGTAGGTCAGGAACCTGACCCGCTGACGGGTGCTGTAACAGTGCCCATCTATCAAACATCAACGTATGCTCAAGAGGAAATTGGGCGGCATAAGGGGTTTGAGTATGCTCGCACGCATAACCTGACCCGCTTTTGCTGGGAGAAGAATCTTGCGGCATTGGAGGCTGGTAACGACCAAAAAGCATGGGGTTTCGCGTTCGCTAGCGGCTTGGCAGCAATTGATACCGTGATGAAAATACTTTCTGCCGGTGACCATGTGGTGGCTGCTGAGGATATGTATGGCGGAACGTTTCGCCTGTTCGAGAAAATACTACGGCGCTTTGGAGTTGAATTTACGTACGTTGATATGACTAATCCGAGCGCTGTACGCAAAGCGCTTACCCCTGCAACACGTATGGTGTACACCGAATCGCCTACAAATCCTATGATGATGCTCACGGATATAACAGCAATAGCTGCTCTCGCACGAGAAGCCAACGCAATAATGGTTGTAGACAATACCTTTGCAACTCCATATGTTCAGCAGCCACTACGCTTGGGAGCAGATATTGTAATTCACTCTGCGACGAAGTATCTCGGTGGGCATTCTGATCTGGTCAGTGGTATTGTTGTGACAAATCGTTCTGACATTGCTGAGCAATTACGATTCTTGCAAAATGCTGCTGGAGCAGTGCCAGGTCCCTTTGAATGTTGGTTGTGTCTGCGTTCTATAAAGACACTGGCAGTTCGGATGCGGCAGCATCAAGAGAATGCACAGAAGGTCGCTGAATTCTGTGCGCAGCATCCTGCTGTACGTGCAGTATATTACCCTGGATTGCCGTCGCATCCGCAGCATGAACTGGCGAAGAAGCAGATGCATGGCTTTGGAGCAATGATTTCACTGGAGCTTGGGACGCGCGATAAAGCACAACAATTTGCACGGTCGGTTCGCGTCTTTACTTTGGCTGAATCACTCGGTGGCGTGGAATCGCTTGTCTGTCATCCCGTTAGCATGACGCACGCTAGCGTCCCAAAAGAAACACGTGATAAATTAGGCATTACTGAAGGTCTAATACGCTTGTCGGTTGGTATCGAAGATAGCGAGGACTTGCTAGAAGATATCGCGCAAGCGCTACAGTAGTAGACAATCCACCTGGTCGTTTATTGTTTTCCTTTCCGCTTTTGCTATGAGCCAACAAGGGCATTTAAAAAGAGTAAAGACCACCCAGGATAAGG
>JANWZB010000072.1 GCA_025055035.1 Candidatus Kapaibacterium sp. | reverse complement strand
TACGAGGTTGTACGCGTTGCCTCCCGTAGCGATGTCGACAAGCAGATGGATAAGGTCGTTGAGGCATTGGCGCTAGCAACGAAAGCACAACAGATAACATGGACAGAAGAAAAACCTGAAATTTTTAGTATCGAGGCAGAAACGCTAACGAGTCCTGTGTACGTTACAGAGTTCAAAGGGAAGAAATTTGTATTGTTCTACGAGCATGAAGGGAGCTCAACCCGTAAGAATGTGCAGACTCGACCGTCTCTGTGGATTTTGGATTTGAATAATACTAAGCTGTATGATTGCCGGGATGTTCTTGGTATTGATATTTTATTTCGCTTGGTAAATACGAAAAAGCCTGATTTTTCAGCTCTCGATGCCATGGTCGATGCCCTAGTTTCCTCAGCCATTAAAGACGTCGTAGCGCGCATGCAACTTGAAGGCAAGAAAGGCGAAGCATAGAGAAAAGACAATGTGAAGGACAAGGCGAGAGATACCGTACTTGCAAGGTATCTCTCGCCTTGAATTTTCTTGTGGATTCTGGAAACGTTATTGCTGCGGCGGTGCTTGCGATGGGGAAGGAGCTTGCTGCTGGGTGGGTGGCAGCACGGGCTTAGGTGCACCGGTAGTGATGGGTGTACGTTCCCCTTCGCTACCGATGGTGCTGGTTGGAAGGAAAAATTTGTTCACAAGAATTGCCAGAACAAAAATGGTAACAGCAAGACCAATCGTAAACTTTTGAAGAAAGTCAATAGTGCGCCGGGCGCCAAACATACCAGAAATTTGACCTGATATACCACCCATGCCAGCGGTGAGTCCCTGACCCTTGCTTGGCTGAATAAGTACAGCTGCAATTAACAAGATTCCTGCCAATATTAGAACGATGCATACGAAGACAAACATATCCAGTCAAAAATGATGTAAAGTGAACAAAATAGGTGATAGCTACGATTGCTTAGTTAGGTATATCAGTACTTTGCTCTTATTCGAGGTGAGAGTTATATATTTGAGCAAAAGAACTACAAATCTACAATGCTTTTGGTAACGAACCAACATTTTTCAAAATATTCGCTTTTGAAAAAGTTTTTTTGTATTTTCGCTCGCTGTGGTATCAATAAGGCTAAGCCACGCTGGTAAATTTGTGAACACTAATCCATCTGTTGTCAATAGACACGCTTCTTCTGATTTATTTGGTGAAAGAATTATGAAAAGTGTAACAAAAGCCAACA
Organism: Candidatus Kapaibacterium sp.; assembly: GCA_025055035.1. Lineage (GTDB taxonomy): Bacteria > Bacteroidota > Ignavibacteria > Kapaibacteriales > UBA4661 > PH2015. The sequence continues at coordinate 14,924 of JANWZB010000072.1, read as the reverse complement.
TTGTACAACGCATTGCCGCAGCTACTGGTATGACAAAAGTTGAAGTTGATGCGGTCGTCGAAGGATTTTTGAATGTTGTGAGTGATGCATTGACTCATGGGGAGCGCATTGAACTGCGGGATTTTGGAGTTTTTGCAGTGAAAAAACGTCGCCCTCGTGCTGCACGTAACCCGCGCACAGGCGATCCCGTAGAACTTGAAGAACGTTTTGTCCCAACATTTAAGGTTTCGCGCAAGCTCCGAGCACGTGTTGACACTCGCTTAAAGTCTGGTCAAGGGAAAAGCTTAAAGTCTGGTCAAGGGAAAAATGGTGTAGCTACCAAAGCCTCTGCATATGTGCACAATGTGTAACAGCACAGTTCTCGCGAACTAAGTTGATGCCGCTTGGACTACTCCTCTGTGAGAACCCTAGTCGCTATCGTGTAAAAGCTCTTGAAATAATAACAAATAACATGTTGGTAAGTACTTGAGTGGCTCACCGCGTTAACACCCTTCACTTGTATTTATGTAGGTGTAGTTCTTGTTGGAAGAAAGAATACAACCTTTTTGTTCGTGCTGCGGGGCACGCATCATTGCAGGTACTGCACAGGCAACTCCTTTGCAGTACTGTATATCGTGTGGACAGGCCCAGTACACGCTACCCCAGAGTTCTCCAATATATGACAAGGCAACTTCGCTACCTCGATCAAGTAAACCTCGCTATGCAGTGGTAATAGCTTTAGCGATAGTCCTTGTGCTGGGAAGTATTTCTTTTGCTACTACGCGCTTGCTTATCCGCACATCGCTGGGGGAAAAGTCTACGCAAGCCCCAATACTTTCTTCGAACTCAGTAGATCAATCTGCTGCCCCCAGCTCAGAAAGTACTACACACACTGCGTCGGCAGAACTAGAGCAGCGCATTCAAGCGCTTCAAGATTCTCTGGCTCAAGACCCACGCAATGCTGATGTGCTGTTGCGTTTGGCGAACGCATGGTACGATGCGGGGGCATTCTTCCAAGCTGAGCAACACTATGCGCGCTATCTGAATGAGTTTAACCCACGCAATGTAGCAGCACGTGTAGATTATGCATACACCATTTTGCGTCAGGGACGCAGTGACGAAGCTATCGCTCAAACAAAAAAAGCATTGGAGTATGACCCTCAACGTATAGAAGCAATGTACAATCTTGGCGTTATGTACTATGGAAAAAAAGATTGGAAAGCCTCTATTGAATGGTTCGAGCGTTGTATTGCAACTGCACCAGCAACGGAAATAGCTCAAAGCGCACGGAGTATTGTCGAAAGAATACGGCAAGAGATGCGTAGTACGCAATAGAAATATAGCTTGAAGTATCGCAGCTTTCGAGTCGCTGAAGCATGCATATACCATCCATCTAACTCATTGTTGTTTCACCTTTCTGTAGCTAGGAAGCAATTATGCCATGTGGAAAAAAGCGTAAGCGCCATAAAATGGCAACGCACAAGCGGAAAAAACGTTTGCGCAAAAATCGTCATAAAAAGAAAAAACGTTAGTTACGCCTAAGCATACGTGGTTGTTGTGCTTGTAGCATCAAGCATATCGTTGTTCGCACTAGTACCAGCGCGTTTTGGTTCGATATCGCTCCAAAGCGCGTTGCTCTTTTTCGATTGTCGGGCATACACTGGGAACACAAATTTTAAGCATAGTATAGAATGCCTAACTATTTATTCATCGTAATGAAAGGTAAGCCTATGCTATCCAAAGTAATCAATGAGCAAATGAAAGCTGCTATGAGAAGTGGTGATAAGCAGCGTCTCGAGACGCTACGGTCAATTCGTGCACTCATCTTGGAGTTTGAAAAAAGTGGTGCAGGGCGTGCAATGAATACTGATGATGAGCAAAAGATTTTACTGTCTGCTGCTAAAAAACGTAAAGATGCAATTGAGCAGTATCGTGCCGCTCATCGTGAAGACCTTGCTGCAAAAGAGGAAGCAGAGCTTGCGATTATCCAAGAGTTTTTACCGCAGCAGCTGAGTGACAGTGAGGTAGAAGCGGCTGTCAAGGTGATTATTGAACGCGTTGGTGCACATACTCCGCAGGATTTAGGTAAGGTTATGGGTGCTGCTATGAAAGAACTACGTGGTAGGGCAGATGGTAGTCTTGTGCAAGCTGTTGCGAAAAGGCTCTTGGGAGCATAGGATTGGATTGGTCTAATATCATACTTGCTTGCTTGTTAGACACAAATACATTGTTTTCAGACACCTACGCCGGGCTGTTTCCTTCTCGACTAGGTTACTGTGACTGTGATAATATGATAACATTTCATGAGCATTCCCATAGCATCGTTTGACGCAGAGTCTACTTGGAGCATTCCAGATGATAATCTTCAAGAATGCTCTCTTACTGAGCTAGAGTTCCCGAAAGTTCTCGAGTACATCGCCGATATGACGTACACGGCACAAGGGCGAGAAATCATTTTGTCTTTGCGTCCCCAGCCCAATCTGCCCGACGTACGAGCGGAGCTTGAGCGTGTCAATGAGCTCATACGACTCTTTAATCTTGGTGAACAGCTTCCTTTTGCAGGATTTGCTGATGTACGGCAGATTATTCATAAGACCCGCATTTATGGAGTGTTTCTGCAGCCTCATGAGTTTCTTGCTGTGCGCGATGTTCTACGCTCGTCGCGTTTAACGCGGAGTTTTTTCAATGCTCGCCATGAACTATTCCCTGCAATGGCAAAAACATGCCAGTCACTATACGAAAATAGACTGCTTGAAAAGCATATTACTGACGCAATTGATGATGCTGGCAACGTGAAAGATACTGCCTCATTTGAATTAGCACGAATTCGTCGAGATATTATAGACACCTCAAATAAGCTGCGCAGCCGTCTGCAGAAAATTCTCAAAAGGGTTCTTGAAGAAGATGTTGCACAGGAGGATTTTATCACGCAACGCGATGGGCGCTTTGTTCTACCAATGAAAGTAGAGTACAAACGCCACATTCCTGGAATTATTCATGGTGTCTCGCAGACTGGTGCAACAGTCTTTCTAGAGCCTGCCGAAACGTTCGACATGAACAATGAACTATCACTTCTGCAGAGTGAAGAGCGCCGTGAAATTGAGCGCATTCTTACCACGCTAACCTGTGAGCTTGCCGAAGAATCGGATGAGTTGTTGCAGTCGGTGGAGATTTTAGCGATGATTGATGCTGCTGCTGCAAAAGCCCGCTATGCACAAGAATTCGATGGTGTGAAGCCTGATATTACTGACGAAAATGTGGTAGTACTATCAGATATTCGTAATCCTGTCCTGCTACAGAACATACGGCGCGAGCGCTCGAGCAATCCTTCTCGCTCAGAACGGCATACAAAAGGTGTTGTTCCGCTATCGATAGAGTTTTCTAGTGTTGACTCGCATGCTATCTGGGGACATCTCATTTCAGGACCGAATGCTGGAGGAAAAACTGTAGCAATAAAGAGCATTGGCTTGAGTGTTGCTATGGCGTTATCGGGTATCTTTCCATGCGGATACTGTAAAACGAACTTCCGTGAGATTTTTTCAGCAATTGGAGACCACCAATCGATTGAAAACGACATGAGCACGTTTTCTTCGCAGATGGTGCGCCTCAGGGAGATTTTGGAGCATGCTTCGGATACCTCACTAGTGCTTATCGATGAAATTTGTTCAGGAACTGATCCCCAAGAAGGAGCTGCACTAGCAGTGGGTATTCTCGATGGTTTGCTCGCACGCAAGGCATTTTTTGTTGTGACAACACATCAATCATCGCTCAAGAGCTACGCTCTGACACGCGAGGGGATGATGAATGCCAGCATGGAATTTAACACGGAGAAGCTTCAGCCAACATATCGGTTCTTATCGGGCGTGCCAGGTAATAGTTATGCATTTGCTCTTGCGCGAAGCATAGGATTGCCTCCAAGAGTGTTGCAAAAAGCGCAAGAATATTTGGGCGATAAGCATAGCACGCTAGAGGAAAGTATTGAAGTTATTCAACAGTATCGACGCGAAGCGGAGCGAATGCGCCGCGAGACCGAAGAGATAAAGCGCCGTGCAGAGCAGCGCAAAGCAGAATACGAGCACCGATTTAGTGAGTTTAAGCAGAAATATCACGATCTTATGCGCCTTGCAAAGCAAGAGGCTGCTGAAATTGTTAGGAATGCTAATAAGCTTGTCGAGAATACTATTCGCGAGGTGCGCGAAGCCGCAAAGCACGAGCTAGCGCTCAAAAAGCGTGCATTGGAACAAGCCTATGCTGCGCGTCATAGTGATAGTGAGAATGTTGCCAAAAACAGAGGAGTAAACGCTGAAGCACACGATGCAGGTAATACTGTACTGCCAAGCCAGGGGATACTGGTAGATAAAGAGCAGAGTCTAAAAACACTTTCTGAGATTCGCCAAGAATTCGAATCGCAGCGGCGTAAGATTGAGCAAGATGCTGAGGAATATACGCAGAACAAACCGCTGTCAGGGAAGCCTATAGAGCTAGAGCAGGGCGATACTGTAACAATGGAAGACTTTGCAACACCGGGTGTTATTATAGCACTCGACCGTGAAGCGCAAAGTGCTGTTGTAGAGTTTGATGCAGTAAAGTTTCGTACGTCACTCGATAAGCTCAAGCGTGCGAGCGCACAACAGCGTGCACAAATGAGGAAGCGAACCGAATACACAGAGGTAGAGAGTGCTGCGTCAGTACGTTTCGACGCAAGAACAGAAATTGATGTGCGCGGTATGTACTCGGACGAAGCAATTAAGCACGTGGAGCAAGCAATTGCTGACGCGCTGACAGGGAATGTCCACACCTTGCGAATTATTCATGGTAAAGGAACGGGAGCACTACGTCATGCAATACAGCGGCACTTGCAGCATCACCCGGCTGTGCAGTCGTTTCGTAATGGCCTGCTTACAGAGGGGGGAGCAGGGGTAACAGTTGTTGTGTTGTACTAATTGTATACAACAATTTTCGAGATTTGGCTGTAGTGTTTAGCACAGCTGTATATCAGGCGCTTGAGCCATGCGTGCAAGAAGAAATTTGATACGTGTTCCTGCTGCATGAGTATCCCGCATAATGCTTGCCCATTCGTATTCTGGAGCACCGGATAAAAGAGTACTAAGATATCCTTGCAGACGGCTTTGAGATAGTGGTTTAGGAAAAAGAAATTCGCCTATGCTGTTTACAAGTGCACGAGCACTCTCTGCATTTGGAAACTGTCGCGCCCACATTGTAACGTGTTCATTGCTTATGTTGCGTATAAGCTCCTGAGCATACTGAACGCGCAGTGGGTAGGTAGTTGTACTAATCCATGAACGGTAGCTCTCCCAGCCTGCTACTGTAGGGGGATCCATAAGTACTTGCTCGAGTGCATTCATTGTACGCACCGCTTGGGACGGATTCGCATCAAGTTGCCGTGCAAGACCAATAACAAACTCTGCTGGAGTTTTAATTTGCACACCAATAACAGACTCATCGAAAAAGTGAGCGCTCGCACATAAAGCACGGAGAACAGGTAAGATATGATAGTTTGACCGACGGAATACTACTGCCATCTGGGCAATGACTGCATCGGCGCGCACACTAGGATTTGCATAAACGAAGAATCGATAAAGCTTTGTGCAGAGAAAACGTGATACTTCTTGTGGGCGCTGTTCAAAAATGATGTCGATGAGACGCCGTACTTCGCCTGAGCGTACAAGAAGTTCTGTATTGGCATCGGCTTCGCGTGCAGGGATAGTAACACCAAGAAATTGTTTTGCTCCTGTGTCATGTGCACTTGGTACAAAGTATGTGATATAATTACCGTTTGGTCGTGGTTCGTCGTTAAATCGTGAAGCCCGCCAACCTGTAAGAGTGCGTGCAGCTTCTTTGATATCTCCTTCAGTGTATGCTGCTAGACCTGTGGTGAAAAGCTCAAGGAGCTCCCGTGCATAGTTTTCATTTGGTGAGCCTTTGGTGTTTAGAGTGCCGCCGAGATAGTTAAGCATTGCACCATCAAGCGTTATGTCTTCGGTAAGCTGACGCATGTCCCCTACGCAGTGCTTACGAAGGGTTTGGTTTTGTCGAAAGAGAAGCTGAGGAGGGTTGTACATATCATCAAAGGCAAATTCGCTAGTAAAATGACCACTCCAAAAAAGCACAAGCTTTTCGCGTGCGGGGAATGCTTCTCGCAGCATAAGATTAACCCACCATGATTGTAAACTAGCGAACTGAGTATACCAGCGACTATAAATCTCATTCCGTGTGTCTCGGTCAGCTTTTTCAGGATTTTCTGTGATGTCGTGTATCCATGCGCCTGGAGTACTCTGTGGTTGTGGAGTAGTAGCACTGGTTCCGAGAACTATATCAACAGCCTCTTGTGCTGTTTTGCCAACAAGCTGCTGCACGAGGCTATACGGTGCTGCAAAGCTTAAACGTCGAACAAGATGCAAGGCGCGTCGGTAATCAAGAGGTTGTGCGTAAGGCTCTAGAGTGTTTTGCTGTAGGGCGTGTTCTTTCGCGTGCTGTTGTGGTGTAATATCCGCTGCGATATGTGGATGTTCGGTGGAAGTCGCGCATTCCGATGATGTGTATCGCTCTGAGCAAGAACTGTAGAAGAACGAGAAAAAATCACGACGATGCATAGCAGTAATAGGGGTAAGGGTGAAAAGATATAGTAAAGCAGTTGTTGAAACAGTGCATCAAGCAGGCATGATGTCCTAAAAAGAGACAGCTACGTTGTACACACGACACAGATGCAAGAAGCACTGCAAACACAATGCCGAACAGGCAGACACACACAAAGGGCATGTGTTTTTGAACAATGAATTTTGGTGCAAGAGTGTTATTTTCGCTTCTCCAACAATATTCTATTCTGATTTTGTATCACTACACCTAAATGCGAGAACGCCCTATGGAGAACACAGCAAACGCGTCAGTACGATGCCCCTTTACAGGAGCAGTGCGCACAAATGGTACAGCCAATGGCACAGCACATGGCTTTGTTGCAGGCGGAACAAAGAATACGGATTGGTGGCCTAACCGTCTCGATCTTTCGATGCTTCGGCAGCATTCTGAGTTATCAAATCCGTACAACAAGAGCTTCAACTATCGCGAGGCATTTCGCAGCCTAGATTATGAAGCTTTGAAGAAAGACCTCCATGTGTTAATGACAGATTCGCAGGATTGGTGGCCTGCTGATTTTGGGCATTACGGACCGCTATTTATTCGCATGGCATGGCATAGCGCTGGTACGTATAGAATAGGCGACGGCAGAGGTGGTGCTGGCAAAGGACTACAGCGATTTGCACCACTGAATAGTTGGCCTGACAACGCAAACCTTGATAAAGCGCGGCGTCTTTTATGGCCGATTAAACGAAAGTATGGCAAAAAGATTTCATGGGCTGATCTCATGATTCTTGCAGGAAATGTTGCACTGGAGTCTATGGGCTTCAAAACCTTTGGCTTTTCGGGTGGGCGAGAAGATGTGTGGGAAGCAGACGAAAGCATTTACTGGGGTGCAGAAACGACGTGGCTTGATGACAAGAACCGCTACACGGGCGATCGTGAATTAGAGAATCCACTGGCAGCGGTGCAAATGGGGCTAATTTATGTGAATCCAGAAGGTCCGAATGGCAAGCCCGACCCGATTGCTGCTGCTCGCGACATTCGTGAGACGTTTGCTCGTATGGCAATGAACGACGAAGAGACAGTAGCCTTAATTGCGGGGGGACATACCTTTGGTAAAGCACATGGTGCTGGAGATCCAAAATACGTTGGACCAGAGCCTGAGGGTGCACCAATAGAATTACAAGGCTTAGGCTGGATAAGCTCGTTTGGTTCTGGAAAAGGTGCCGACACAATTACAGGTGGACCAGAAGTAACATGGACAAAAACACCAACACAGTGGAGCCATGACTACTTCAAACATTTGTTCGAATATGAATGGGAACTAACAAAGAGTCCAGCAGGTGCATATCAGTGGGTAGCAAAAAATGCCGAGCCAACAATTCCTGACGCTCATGACCCATCAAGAAAACATCTCCCAACAATGCTGACAACAGACCTTTCGTTACGGTTCGATCCCATCTATGAGAAAATATCGCGGCGTTTTTATGAGCATCCTGAAGAATTTGCCGATGCATTTGCTCGTGCATGGTTCAAACTGACCCATCGTGACATGGGGCCAAAAAGCCGATATATTGGTCCTGAAGTACCGCAAGAAGACTTTTTGTGGCAAGATCCAATACCCGCACTCGATCATCCGGTAATAGACGAGAGTGATATACAGGAACTCAAGAAGAGCATTCTTACTTCTGGGCTTAGCATCTCAGCAATGGTAACAACTGCCTGGGCATCTGCCTCGACATATAGGGATTCCGATAAACGTGGCGGTGCAAATGGAGCACGCATACGTCTTGCTCCGCAAAAGGATTGGGAAGTCAATAATCCTCCACAATTATCTGGTGTTCTCAAGACGCTTGAAGCACTGCAGCAAGAATTTAATGCAGCACAGCGCAACGGTAAAAAAGTATCTCTCGCTGACCTTATCGTTCTTGCTGGATGTGTGGCTGTGGAGCAGGCAGCACGAAATGCAGGATACACGGTTACAGTTCCGTTTGCACCCGGTAGAACAGATGCAACGCAAGAGCAAACAGATGTGCAGTCATTTTCAGTATTAGAGCCGTTTGCTGATGGTTTCCGAAACTACTTGAAAGCACGCAGTGCTGTTCCCGCTGAATATCTGTTAGTCGATAAAGCGCAGCTATTAACACTGACTGCTCCCGAGATGACAGTCCTCATTGGTGGAATGCGTGTACTGCGGGCAAACTATGATGGTTCTGAGCTAGGCGTGCTTACCGATAAGTCTGACGCACTGACCAACGATTTCTTCGTAAATTTGCTGGATATGTGCACAGAATGGCAGCCTGTCGATGACGCAAAGTACATATTTGAAGGTCGCGACCGCGCAACAAAAGCCGTTCGATGGAAAGCTACACGGGTAGATTTAATTTTTGGCTCTCATTCCGAACTTCGTGCTCTTGCAGAGGTATATGCATGCAATGATGCACAAGAACAGTTTGTGCATGATTTTGTGCGAGTTTGGGCAAAGATTATGAATCTTGACCGCTTTGATATATACCAGCGATAATCAAAGTAGCACAAGACCTTTGTATGGAATGTGCACTGTTGTCTCGGTTCTTTGCTTAGCCTGATACGGGAAATTCTAGGGAACAAACTACATAAAGCAAACGCACAGTGCAAAGGGTACTTGGTAGAAAGCTCGAGCCAGAGAAGGCAAACAGCTACCTCTCTGGCTCTCTTCTTTTGTGAGCACTTATGCTATCGTTGTAGAATACAGTTGTGAAATATCAGGGTTCTTGTGTACGTTTGCGTTACCATACCATGAAAGAACAAATTCTCTGGGGCATATTCAAAAACTTATTAGGCAAATATGTATTTCGTGCGATTTCTCTGTTCTGCTTTCTATGTCGCACTTACTACAATAGGAGCGATACTATCAGCTAAGGCTCAGCATACTAGCTCAACTGCAAGTGTTGTATCTCTGCGTGTGTCATCGCCGATAGTTGAGCGTCGTCCATTTTCTAGCCCAGTAGCACAGCCCGTGTTCATTATTGCCACGCGTTCCAATACTACTGGTGCAGCACTCGTGCTGCTTGACGTACAGTACCGTAGCATTACTGGACAACAATTCTCGAATGCTGAGCTGCAAGAAGATTGGGGAACGACGCTGCTTTCACTGAATAACATGGGGGCATTTACAAACTTTATCTTTCTTGATAACGGTCAATCACAGGGCGCAATACCACTCTATCCAACGCGGGTCAATTTCCAGCGTAATCCAGATCGCATTTTGTCAGTACGGCTATTGCCACCACGCCCGTTCACTGGTCAGGCATATGTTATCAATCCTAATACAACGCTCAACACTGTTACAATAACGCTCCGCGATAATTGGACTGCTCCAACGCAGCCATATATTTTGAATGCGATTCAAAACACTGTTATGACGAATGGCACTGCGAGCTTGATTGAGATTGAAACACCAACACTACGCGCTGACGGGCTGCCAAGCCGTGTTTTTGTCAATGAGCGTGGCTCGCCACTGTTTTACTCGACCAGCTCGTTTCACCCGCATATTGTGCGTGCTGAAATTATGCCGGGAGCATCGCGCCCAAATGGGCTAGCGGCGCTGCGCCTCACAGCTATTTTGCCAGGACGTGCAAATGTGATTCTTGTTGCGGTAGATTCGGCAAATAAGGCTGCAACATGTGCCTTTGACGTTATCGTGCATCAGCCTACAGTAGCAACATCAGCATGGGGAGAAGCCATGCAAGAAAGCGTGTGCTATCCCAATCCAGCATCTCATGCCCTATGGGTGACAGGTGAAGTATCTGGGGGAGTTCTGTGTACACTCTATTCTACGCAAGGACAGCAACTTCGGCAGCAGGTGATAGTAAGTAACACGGAGCCATTGCTGCTAGAAGGTTTGCCCTCAGGCATGTATGTTCTAGTTATTGAGCGTCGAGGGAAAAGAATTGCCCGTGCTGTGTGGAAGCAGTAGGCTATTTTCCTACATGCACTTCTTCGACTATACTGAGAGGGAACCCTAAAAAACGTTCTGCAACATTCAGGAATGCTGTGGATTTGTCAGTTATGTAACATTCTACAGTGCGATTCATGCTACGCTGTAGAGCGTGAATGTTGCGGTCATGGAGAATGACGCTCGCAACGGTTACTGCTTCTTCTCCTGAGTTAATGAGGCGTACATTCGGTAGTACATCTTGAATGACATCGGTAAGCAAAGGATAGTGTGTGCAGCCAAGAATTAGCGTGTCGATAGAAGCATACTTAAGTGGTGCAAGATACTCTTCGGCAACAAGACGTGTGGCGGGGTGATAATGCCAACCTTCTTCAGCAAATGGAACGAACAATGGGCATGGTTCGGCAATAATACAAAGTTCTTGCTGTCTATCGTACCTAGCAGAAAGTTGCTGAAGAGCGTGTTGATACGCAGCACTGTGTATCGTAGCGCGAGTGCCGATAATCCCTATCCTTCCTGAGCGAGAATGCCGAAGCGCAGATTCTGCCGCTGGAGCAATTACCCCAACAACTGGCACAGGTGCGATACGTTGTATGTCATCTAAAGCAAGTGCTGATGCTGTGTTGCAAGCGATGATAATCAGCTTAACATTCCGCTCAATTAAAAACTGTACGCATTCCTGTGCGTATTTGCTAACGGTACTTGCTGTTTTGTTGCCGTATGGAACGCGCGCGGTATCACCTAGATAGATAACACGCTCGTGAGGTAGTATATTCACGAGCTTGCGTACAACAGTAAGTCCTCCAACCCCAGAATCAAAGACGCCGATTGCCTGCTCTGCTTGGCAGAGGTGATAAGAAGATGACCAAGAATATTGTGATGGCAGCGTCGTAGTAGGCATGGATGTACTACAATTGTGAGAGCGTGAATGACTTTTCGTCATGAAAAGTTCTGACTGAAGGCAACTTACGTAAAAATCGTTAATTCTGTATATTCGTGTACCTAATGACAAGCCCATGAGATGGAGTAAGGCTACTGTGCTTGCTTGCTGTTGTTGGGGGTGGTTCGTTGTAGTGCTGTAATGCGCTACGCAGAGCCATTGATAGCCCCTCCATCTCATGGCATTTTAATGCGCAGTGTGTTTTGGGTTTGCTGGAAAGAAAAAACTTCGGTACTTTTGTGGCTGTGCACGTACAAGTAAAGCCGTTTATGCACACACGTTTGTCGCAAATAACTATTCATCTCCAATTTACACAGCGTTGTTTGAGTATGGCATCAGGAACATCAACACCGAGTAACCTTGTACCGTATGTCGTTTTTCCAGTGATTGTTGCGCTTGCTATTTCGGCAGTGGTGTATTTTGGGCTTCAGCAATGTCACTGTGATGACCAATATTTTCCATCCTCGTCCAAGGAAGCCAAAGAAGCAGTAGCTCCTCACTGAATTGATGCATAGGTACGATATATGCTTTGCTGTAAAGTCGCATAAGGCAATAATCCTGTGCGGCTTTTGTTGTTTGTTCAGAATATACGCCGTAGAGTTGTCCCGCCTATATTAAATGACATGTATCGAAGTAGTACCTTCGGCTAATGCGGCTAATGCTCTCCAACATCATAATCACGATATACCCCGAGATGTTTCACCGCTTTTTTTCGTATGCAACTATGAACCGCCGATCATTACTTGTCGCCATATGCTGCATTCCAACGGCGCTACTACTAAGCTTTTGCGCTCAGCAGCCTACTAATCCTGTACAGAATCAATCATCTTCTGATGTTCCTACGCAATGGTTTGCTAATGGTCGTATTACTGATATTTACAGCAACACAAATGCTGCAAATCTCAATCTACCAGACTTTTTGTATTTGGGCATGCGCGATATTTACTACTGGCATACACGTGTTCCGCAAAACCTAAATGTTGCTGCATTCCCGACACCTGACTCATTACTGCGGTTTACAATGGTGCGCCCTGAAGACCGCTTTAGCGAGATTGTGGAAGATGGTATCGGATACTATAATCGCTTGACGATGGGAACATCATCACCCATTTTCGGCTTTGCAAGCGCATTTCTGGGCAATGGCGAAGTGCGTATTACGCGTGTTTTAGGTGGGTCGAGTGCAGAAAAAGCAGGGTTACGGCGTGGTATGAGGATTATTTCTGTTGATGGTCAAGCTGTTCCTGCAACAGCTAGTGCATGGCTAAACATCATTAACAACTTGGGTATGACAACAACGATTGTTGCAGAAGACCGAGAAGGAAAGCGACTGACAGCGAACTTAATGAGAACAGTATTTAATGAGGTTGTTGTACCTGTTGTGCAAACCTTCACTGTTGCTGGGAAGAAGGTTGGATATATGGTGTTCACGTCATACACGCAGAGTGCTATCAATGAGCTACAAACCGCTTTTGCGACACTGAAAAAGGAGAATGTTAGCGAACTAATTCTGGATTTACGGTACAATGGTGGTGGTTCTGTGAATACTGCTGGTGCACTGTGCAGTCATATTGCATCACAACTTGCTGGAACGGTCTATGTGCGGCTGACATACAACAGCCGCTATGCGGTGAATAATCAACAAGCTACTATGACAAACCAGCCTAATGGTCTTTCGCTGAATCGCTTATTTGTGATTACGACCAATCGCACGGCGTCGGCAAGCGAGCTTACTATCAATGCGCTACGCCCGTTCATTGATGTCAAAACCGTTGGCTCGCGGTCATTTGGTAAGCCTGTTGGTTCGAATATCGTGATACATCGTAAATCAGGGTATATGCTTCTTTTGACAAGCTTTTCCTACTACAATGCCGTTGGACAAGCAGACTTCTTAAATGGCTTTGCTCCAGATATTCCAGCAGAAGACGATTTAACGCGTGATTTTGGTGATCCAGAAGAAGCATCATTGCGGGCTGCACTCTACTTCATTCAGCATGGGCGCGCACCTGCTGTGGCAAAAAGTGCGCAGTATGCTTCCACGCCGCCAATGCTTGTAGAAGAGCAAAAGGGCATCTCTTCTGCTATACTCCTTCCATGACCTACAGTAACCGTAGTGCCTACAATATCATTACTTAAGTGTGGGGTAGCGCTTGTTGTTGTGCTACCCCATGGTTGTTATCCTCTATGCATTCTAGACTAGACGCAGAATTTCGCTAGCAAAAACATCGCTGCTTTTGTATCTTCGCGACATATTACGCAGCAAACAGCGAGGTACAGTATGTAACTGAAGAAGCAGTCTAGGACTGTTCTCAGAACGTCTTCCTCGTTCTTCGGAATCATATGGCAATGCTATTCAAACACACTGAACTTGCATTGCTAGTTTACACACCAAAAATCTTGATTGAAGCAGCATGGTGATGATCTTTTTCGGTGCTCCCGGAGTAGGGAAAGGTACGCAAGCAGCACTATTCTCTGAGCGTATGGGCTATGGGCATTTGTCTACTGGCGAAACTTTGCGTGCTGCGATTGCCGCGCAAACAGATGTCGGTATGCAAGCAAAACGTCTGGTAGATGAAGGAAAGCTCGTATCAGACGAAATTGTTACAAAGATTGTTGAGGAAGCGTTGCATCAACCGAAGTTTCAGTCTGGAGTTATCCTTGATGGCTATCCACGGACTCTTGGTCAGGCTGAGGCGCTCGATGCAATACTGTTGAAGCAAGGGCGTAAGGTATCTGTTGTGGTAAACATCGTTGTGCAGCAAGATGTCTTAGTGCGGCGCTTGCTTGCGCGTGGTCGTAAAGACGATAATGAGGAAACTATCCGCGAGCGCTTTGCAGTCTATGAGAAAGAAACTGCGCCATTGCTTGACTTTTACGGTAAAGTGCCAAATCTTGTCAAAACGGTTGATGGGGAAGCAGATATAGAGGAAGTATATCAGCGCGTGAAGAAGGCGATTGGTGTCTAGAAGAACGGTGCAATCTATTGTTGAGTATTCGCTGGGTATCAAGGTTTCTTGGTATATGGCATTCAGGCGTGTGCTCTATCACTAAAGCTCATACATAAGCGTTTGATAAAACATTGCATTAACTGCAAGGGCAGGGATGCCCAGAGAGCGGCATTCTGCAATGACAAAGCTATCATCATCAATCATTAAATCTACCCCACACCGATAGCATGTTTTTGCCTTCCAAAGGCTATGGTTGTCGCGCTCTTCGTCGGGACAAATTTCTACCTCTGCACTGCGCCCTAATGCTTCGTAAGCCCGCTCTGGGGTAATGCCCTTGTTGAGCGTGATGATGATGACACGAGAAAACTTACTTGCCAGAATGCGTATCTCTCGGGGAAAATGTGTAATGACACCGTCCCAATCTATACCGAGTGTATCTCCTGCCATTGTATGCTTGTATTCTTAGGAATACCTGAGTAGTGGAGGTGAAAGTTTGGCATTGAAATTGAGAACCTGAAAGCGTGAG
>JANWZB010000071.1 GCA_025055035.1 Candidatus Kapaibacterium sp. | reverse complement strand
GGATAGCCCCATGCCCGATACAATCGGGGCACATGAGGCTCTCGCCAACGCAGCACAAACACTGAGGAAAACGACAGTACGTACGTTACAACAACACCGAACGTTAAAATAGAGAGTGCTTTCTCAAATGAACCAGACAGCAGAAACAGTAAAGCTACTATAGTACTCATAAGCAAGCTTACTGTTGGAGTTCCGGCACTACTTACACGTGTAGCCCGTGCTGAAAATAATCCGTCGCGACTCATCGCAAAGAGCGTTCGTGTAGCAAAGAGAAAAAACGCATTGATAGTAGACAACTCACACAAAATAATCAAAGACCGTACGATCATGTCACCTGAAGCACCAAATGTACGTTTAGCAATTGCACCACCAACAAAATCCGACTGTGCTATCTGTGATATAGGTAACACATAGACAAATGCTACGTTGAGCAGAATGTAAATTATCGCTGATATGCAGACGCTGATAAACATTGAGCGAGGAATATCACGGCTGGGATTGCGCACCTCTTCACCAAAATAAACGACCCCGTAGTAGCCGTCGTACATGTAAATCACAATCTGCAGTGCCAGAACTGTTCCAACCATGAGCGACCATAGTGATGAACTTTCAGAGTTCTCAGCAGGTACAACATGCTGCTGCAACGATGCAGCTTGTAACATTTCGGAAGATAACACAACAAATTCTCGACCGACAGAAAACGCCGCTACGGCAACAATAACAAGAGCTAATGACTTGAGAAAACTTGTTGAACCCTGAACAACACTACTTGTGCGAACCCCAGTCCACTGAAATGCAGTGAACACAAGTACGAGAATACAAGCCAATACAACACTTTTGCCCTGCAATTCAGGTATAAGACCAGCAGCTATATCACAAATAAGCAGGGATGAGGCGCTCACCGTACCACAACTCGTTAGCCAATCTGCCCAACCAACTACAAATCCAGCGTACTCACCTAATGCTCTGTGCGTAAAGATATATAGTCCCCCCGAGCGAGGCATCATCGTACTCAGCTCTGCAAACGATACGGAGCATACAAGTGCGTACACTGCGCCAAGAAACCAAATTCCAATGAATAGCAGGGGATTTTGCAAGTGTACAGCTACTTCGGCAGGAGAGCGCAAAATACCTCCACTGACTGTTGCTCCTATCGTTACAGCTATACCGAAGCCGATACCAAGTATCCTTAGGAGCTTTGAACGATAGCTGCTCGGAGGATGTTCTGGCGACTCATTCATATAGCAGAACGATACAATTGAGTGGGGTAAGGATGGCATGTTACTACATTGTGCCTTCTAAGCTTTATGACGTGCTGCTTAGAGGAAGCACTAAAAAAAATGTTGCGCCTTTGCCTAACTCAGACTCACACCATACACTGCCGTTCATCGCTTCAGCAAGCTTTTTGACGATAGATAATCCCAATCCCGTTGAATGTTCACCGCCTGTCGGCTTTGCAGAAAGTCGAGCATACTTACCAAAGAGCTTCTTCTTATCTTCTTCGGATAAACCAGGTCCTTCATCTTTTACAAAGCATAATGCCTGATTGTCAGACTTTTTAACACCGATCCAAACATTCTTGTTAAATGGTGAGTATTTGATAGCATTAGAAACCAAATTGTCTAATATTTGTACGGTGGCATGATTATCTGCAATGATAAGGATATCCTTGGATTCTGCTTCGTAGTGTAGGAGGATACCTTTCTCTTTGGCACGGTCTCGGTAGTCATCAACAACTGCACGAACGGTATATACAAGATTGAAAGGCGTAGGTGTCAGCTTAATCTTCCCAGTATCAAGTGCATTGACATCAAGTAGGTTTGTAATAATCGCTTGCATGCGTCGTGTAGTAGCTATTATGTCTCTGTACTTTTTATCTCGCTGGTCAGCTGTCATGCGATCTCCGTACCGTTGGAGCATCTCAATCCCTAGTAGGATACTTGCCAGAGGATTTTTAAGGTCGTGAGCTACAATACCAAGAAACTCATTTTTCTCTTTATTTAGCTCAACAAGATTTTGATTAACGGTGATAAGGCGTTCGTGCTGACTCTCTAATAAACGGAATGCTAAACCAAGTTGACTTGTCACTGAGTCAAGCGATGTCATGACTTTCTGTGTTGCCTTCAGCGAATACTTTGTCAGCCAGAGCTGTATAAGCACGTTGTGATGGCTGTTCAGTAGTTCTTCATCTGTACCTGTAGCTTCAAGGTCAAAATCATTAGAAGAATGACGCTGAATTCGAGGGAGAAAGCGCTTGAGTGCTTGCAAGTGTTCATCAGCTTTGGTAAAGTTTTGCAGATATTCAGCGTAGAGTTGGGCAAGATGCGAGAGCGTTTTAATTTTGCTAATATAATCATCCTCTGTGAGCAGATTCATATACTCTTCGTAGTGCTCTACTGCTTTCTGCAAATCGCTGGTAAGTTCGCTCTGCATTGCCTGACAGTTTTTTTGCAACACTCTCCGTGCTGACTGAGACAAGTATTCTGACCACAAGAAGAATTTTTCAATGTAGCCCGCACATAAGCTCACATGTTCATCACTTCTGCGGACGTAGAACGTTACCTGAGCAGCATAAAAGTAGCAGAATGCTATATCTTGCTGCCTCATCATTGGTACTGTCTCGAATGTTTCACGAGCAGAAGCTGATTGATGCTTCTCTATAAGCTCTATCAATTTTTGATATACCGAAGCTGCTTTTTCATACTGTTCTTGCTCAGCCCAGTAATATCCAAGTGCCATCAATGTGTATAGAGGATTCTTCTGCTCTAGCCCTTGAATCATTTCATGGGCAATATCATAGATGCCTGCATATGAGCTTCGTTGTGCGATAGTAAACTGTAAATCACTATACCACGACGTAGGTAGCCCCAAAGAATACGCAAGCTGAAAGACTTGAACAGCACGAAATGTCCATAGTATTTTTTGCTTCACACTTCCAGCCCAGTAGCCAAAGTTAAGTGTATCTTCGTGATAGAGAATTTCTGTGTGGAGCTGCACGAATGGCGAAGAATGTTGCGTTCGCAGGCTTTGAATATAGTTATGAAGCTTTGTTGTTGCTTCAGTAGAAGACTTTCCAAACTGTCGTAGCAGCCGTACAAGGTTGTACGCTGGTGCAGACATTGCGGGTAAATCCATGCTGCACAAATCAACGAACTTACACACAGAGTGCTCGAAGCGCTCTTCGTCCTTGCGAGCAGCATAACAGCAAGCTTCTCCATATGCCAGTATCATACGCTCAAGCTTCGTTAAGTCGCGACGGGCAAGGCTTTCTGAATATGCCTCTATTGTGGGGAATGCAAGACAGTATTTGAGGTAGCTTATTTGACGGGCCCTCGTACTATGCGTTTCGGCTTCCGCCAAAGCAGCAAAATGTGGTGTATAGCGTAGCACTACCCCAGTGCACGCAATATCTGCTAAAATTGCATTCCAGTGCAATTCCGCTTTAGTGTCGGCAGATATGTCCGAATATAGGGTTGCTAAGTTTGCCGCTGCTTTCCAGTGAAATGCAGAAACTCTCCAGTATTGGGCAAGAAACTCTGCAACATTGTCTGACCACTCATGCTTACTTAGAAGTACTGTAGCATCATGTTTGAGAGCACCAGACATCGTATATTGATGCACAGCACGAGCAAACTCTGTTGCAGGCAGCAGGGAATGTTCACAAGGAGCAATCAAAGCATCCTTGCTATAGCGCGCGATGATGCTCGCAAATATTTGCTCTATGTCTTCATCGGTAATGAATCGGCGTAGCGTTCCGGAGCTCATAGACAGCCAGCGACAAGATACTATACCGCAAGGTAGCAGAGCACAGGCTTGTGATGGGGATACTCTAGTAGAAGCTGCCCATACCAAGCGTTCGACATGCCATCCGTCACAATCTCTGAGCTATTCATCAAAAATATAGCGATAGCCTTGTTGAGTTAGACCAGCAAAACCAGTAAAATCATGCATGTCTGCACCGTCGGGATAGTGTACCAGAAAGATTTTTTGCTTGATGTTTTCTGGCAGGGTACGTAACTCTGGCAGCGATGCATGCACAGGATTGGGCGCGAACGAGCAGTCATGAAACATATATTCCGAGCGGTGATGATACATTTGAATCAGCTCTTCATCGAACACGGTATCGCCCGAAATAAAGATGCGGTCGTCAATAAATACACCATATGTTACAAATGATTGCTGCCAAGGAAAGGGCTGTGCTGGCAGGTGATTGGTACGAAAGATTTCCAGCTTAATCGTACCATACTGTATTTCCCATATTTCACGCGGAGTAGAAACTTTGAGGGTTGGTCGAATAATATCAAAAAAGTCTATAAATGACAGTCGCTCCCCTTCACGGTTGACTTCATTCCATTCCATTCCACCTCGCAGTGTCATTTCCCATAATATGCGCTGATACTGCTCATTAATAATCATTTTCATCTTTGGTCTGCCAAGAGCTGTCATACCAACATATCGATTGAGTAATGCCAAATGCTCAACTCCACCAACATGGTCAAAATGGCTGTGAGTAATAAATAGAGTTTCTATATCCGTTAGCGGGCGCCCTGTAGTTGCTGGGAATGCCATAGGTCCCGTTGAACCAAAATCCACAAGAATGTGCTCGTTTCCTTTGATAATCAGAAAATTCGTGTGAAAATGCTCTTGAGCAAATGCGGAGCCAGTGCCAATAAAAAATATCTCGAGCACACCATCATTCTGAAGCTCTAACTTACCATTCGTTGGTTGCACAATTCTCATCGTGTAAGCTCCTTTGCTGAAGTAACAATTCAGACCAAAAGCAACATTTTCATTGTTCGCAGAACTTCTAAGCAAAGATTGTCGCAGCACATGATTTCTTGTGGTATTACCCTGTTACAAAGTATGTTTTCATAATGCCCTTGCCCTTCACTTCTATGTCGCCACGCTCCTGAAACTCAAACTTGCCTTGCAGCTTCGCGTATACTGCTTCAGAAACATGGACCTTACCAGGCTCACCGTGGGACTCCATGCGCGAAGCAGTATTGACCGTATCTCCCCACAAATCGTAAATAAACTTCTTCACACCAATCACCCCCGCTATTACTGGACCTGAATGAATACCAATCCGAATATTAAGGTTTCTTCCTGTCTGTGCATTAATTTGCTCAAGGCTATGTAGCATTGCTAATGCCATGTTAACGGCAGCTTCTGCATGATCGGGGCGCTGTATGGGAATACCCGATGCTGCCATGTAGCTATCTCCCATCGTTTTAATTTTTTCTACGCCAAACTTGTCAGCGAGATCGTCGAACGCTGAAAACAGCATATTGAGCAGCGCGACAATTTCCTCTGCTGATAGCACCTCAGAAAGATGTGTAAAATTTGTAACATCAGCAAAGATGACTGTTGCATCGTCTATTTTATCAGCAATAAGGCGCTCGCCATTTTGAAGGCGCCCAGCAATCGAAGCAGGCAAAATGTTCAAAAGAAGCTGCTCTGCACGCCGCTTTTCTGCATCCAGAAGATAATTGTAGCGCAGAATTGTATCGCGCGAACGTTTCAGCTCAAGATGCGTATTGATACGCGCAAGAAGCTCAGGAGCATGAAAAGGTTTTACAACATAGTCCAGTGCACCCGACGCAAAGCCTTTAATCACAGAATATGAATCATTCCGACCTGTCAAAAAGATAACAGGAATCTTTGATGTTTCTGGGTTTTCCTTTAGATGCTGACATACCTCATATCCATTCATTTTCGGCATCATGACATCAAGTAAAATTAGATCTGGCTTCTCCTGAGCAACAAGCTCTAAGGCTTGCTCACCGTTTGTAGCTTTAAGAACACGAAAGCCTCGTGTTTGCAAAATACTCTCCAGTGCCTGTAAATTCACAGGTACGTCATCAACTATCAAGATGTATGGTGCAGCATCAGAATCTCCCTGATTGCTATCACCCGACAGACTTGATATTAACTTACTACTGCTCGGTATGAGTTCTCCACCCTGCAGTGGCGACGCTTCTGCTGCTAGAGGTTGTTCTTCAGCAGAAGCTGGTGGATTTATGCGTGTGGCACCAGAAGATGCTAATTCGTGCTCGTATGAAGTTTCAGACATAGTAACATTAGCAAAAATCCTAGAAAACTGTCGGAGAAAGCAGCTTAAGCAACACAGTGATGGGGTTTACAAGACTAAAGTATCTAGATACTGGTGCTCACCTGCTATGAAAGTATTTGTAATGACGTTTATAACGTAGTGGCATTTGATTAAATAGTATACGCAGCCTTGTACCGTTACTTTTCTTGCAATCTCTGAGTGCACACGATGTGGACACAAGTGTAGGAAATACTAGGCAAGATACAAAAACTTGCGAATAATAACACATTTCTTCACGGATTTCTCATTATTGCTACACAATCTTTTGTGAGCATTCCATGATACATTATTGTCTCGGAGAGACTGCAGATATACACAGACAATTTGAGAGAAATTGCACATTTTTGTAGTCGCAACAATCCGAGCAGCTGTATGATCATCTTCTCTGCTACTGGCATTACAAAATCATACAACGATATCCCCATCCTGAAGAATATATCACTCGGTATGGAATACGGGGAACATGTTGCTATTATTGGTACAAATGGTGTGGGAAAAACAACTCTTATGAGAATTATTGCTGGCATAGAGGAACCAGATGAAGGCATAGTTGCATTCAATAAGGAAGTACGATTGGCATATCTTGGTCAGCAGCCAGAGCTGGAAAACAGTGATAGTGTTCTTGATAGTGTGATGAAAGTGTATCCACAAGCATTTGCCTTACTACGCCGTTACACAGAGCTTTGCTCTCTACTTGATAATACTTCTTCAAGGAGCGACATATCAGCTGCTCAGCGCGAACTCCGCGAGGTTAGTCAGAAGATTGATAGCGAATCTGCATGGAATCTAGAATCCGAAGCGAAAGCCATGCTACATAGGCTTGGCGTGCGGAACATGGAGGAACGTATTGAAAATTTGTCAGGTGGTCTCAAAAAACGTGTTGCTCTAGCAAAAATCCTACTTTCAGATGCACAACTTCTCATTCTCGATGAACCGACTAACCATCTTGATGCTGATTCCGCACAATGGCTACAAGATCACTTAACAGCATCACCAAAGGCTCTACTTCTGACTACGCACGACCGATATTTTCTTGACGCCGTCGCACACCGCATTGTCGAGATTGATAGAGGTAAAGTTATCTCATTTGCTGGCAACTACGAATACTACGTCGAGCGCAAAGCATTGATTGTCGCTAATGAAGAAGCTACTGCCGAACACCTTGGTAATCGCCTTAGAAAAGAGCTTTCTTGGCTTGCAGCATCTGCACGTGCACAACGCAAAAAGCACAAGAGTAGAGTAGAATGGGTTAGGAAACTACAGGATCATCACGCACACCTGCGAAAAGCAACTGAGACAAAGAACATCAAAATTGAGGTAGGAATGCAGCTCGCAGGAAGTCAATTGATCGATGCTGTCAATATTAGCAAGGCTGTTGGAGATCGCCAACTTTTCCAAAACTTCACGTATAAAGCGGCTAAAGGCGATAGAATTGGCATCATCGGACCGAATGGCTCGGGGAAATCAACGCTCTTAAATATTCTCGCTGGAGAACTCCAGCCCGACACAGGAACAGTAAAGTTCGGTTCATCTGTACGGATTGGGTACTTTCGTCAAGAAAGCAGCGACATTGCACCAACGCTCTCTGTGCTTGCTGCTCTGCGAGAGATAGCCGAATATATTGACACAGGTGTAGGACGAGAGCGTTTCCTCACAGCTAAGGATATGCTTCAACGTTTTAACTTTTCACCCCACCAGTTTGGCACACTTGTCGGTCATTTGTCAGGAGGAGAACGCAGAAGACTAGGACTTCTGCGTGTACTCATGAGCAATCCTAATGTACTGTTGCTCGA
Source organism: Candidatus Kapaibacterium sp. (assembly GCA_025055035.1). GTDB lineage: Bacteria > Bacteroidota > Ignavibacteria > Kapaibacteriales > UBA4661 > PH2015. The sequence goes on along the minus strand of JANWZB010000071.1, from coordinate 8,253 downwards.
TGAACCTACAAACGACTTCGACATACCCACACTACACGCTCTCGAAGAGTACCTCCAGTTTTTTCATGGAGCACTTATTATTGTCTCACACGATCGGGCATTCCTTGACCGCACAGTTCACTACATCTATGCTTTTGAACCCGATAGTCAGGGAATTATGTGCATCAAAGAGTATCCTGGAAACTACTCTGCATATTTGGAATACAAAGAGCTTCAACGCCAGCATAAGCACATGGCTTCAGCCGAGAAAGTGCATAAATCCACAAGCAATAATACAGCCACAGTCTCCTCCAATATTTCTTCGTCGAAAGCTCCTCTTAACAAGTATCAGCGGTCTAAACAGCGAGAGCACCTCGAGCACAGCATAGCCTCACACGAGCAACGCAAAGCTGAGCTGGAGCAGCTTTTGTGCAGCGGAGTAACTACCGACTATAAGCTCTTACAACACTATAGCGACGAGCTTGCGCAGGTTATTGAAGAGCTTGACGTTTTGATAGCTCTATGGATTGAACTTGCTTCAGACGATACCTAAGTTAAGATTGTTGGTGTGCATCTACCATCATACGAAACGCTTCATCAAGGGGCGTTGGTACCCAGCGATTACCTAGCACAGAACAGAGCTTGCTAGAATCCAAAGATACATCAGCAACACGTGTCGTATAGTTTGGTATGTCGTCCATACGACAGGCAATGATGCCTGCTGAATCAATACCAGCTATTGCACAGTACCTCTCTACAAAGCATACGCGGTCAATACGCTCTGTTCCTCCACAATGATAGATTTCAGCAAAGCATTCACGTTCAAGCAACTGCAGCACTGCTTCAGCCACATCTGGAATATAAATTGGTGTTCGGAACTGGTCGGTGAAAAGTCTTACCGTCCTGCCGTGTTGCAAAGCACGAATAGCAAACTGCGGAAAGCCCTGTGTCCACGCAGTACCATTACCGAACATGAGTGCTGTGCGGAGAATGATCCAGCGTTCAAATTGTGAATTCATGTACTGACGCCTTGTGCAAAGCTCCTCTGCAGCAATTTTTGTTTGACCATAGACAATCTGCGCGTTAGGTATGTCTTTTTCCGTATAAAAGCCCTCTACAAGCGTTTTTCGCTTGCCATCGAACACCAAATCTGTTGATAGTAAGACAACAGGAATATTCCAGCGTGAAGCAGCATGTAGTATATTCTTTGTGCCTTCCACATTGATTGCTGTTGCACGTACAGGATCATGCTCACACACTATTGGCGCTGATAGCGCTGCTGCGTGTACTATAGCATCAGGTCTGGTGTGTTGCAATACTTCTTCGATGGAGTGCATGCTAAGAACATCAAGAAAGCAGAGAACTTGCTGAGACTCGCGAGAGTAATAATCGGGTCTCGATGAAGCACAATACACAGTAACCCCCTTGTGACGCAAATACGTTGCTGCATTCCATCCAAAAAATCCCATCCCACCAGTAATCAGCATTCTCATTACGTACCTCTATGCATCAAACGCATTGATTGAGTTTCGAATTGGTCGCTCGATGAAAAATCATTAATTTACGCTTCGTCAAGCATAGCGGTATCCCTTATGAACGCCATTGAATCCATCGAATATACAACATATAATCCTCACTCTGGAGAGCTTTCTTTCCCGCTCCGTATGGATTTTTATTGGCAAGCGATTGCCGTTTACGCAATTGCTCTTTTGTGCTATATTCTCATCCGAGGTACATTTTGGGACGGCTCGATTGATGTTATACTTCACGACCCTATTGTGCTTGTTCTAGGGTTTCTAGTTGCTCTCTCATGTGCATGGTTGCTGGGAAATTGGTTTATGCAGCGTTCTCTTGTGCTTGGCAGCTCATACATTTGCCTAAGAAACCGCTTCCGCACACGCATAATTGACTTTTGTGAGATTGAAGCTATCTCTATTGGAAAGCAAAAAATACTACGGGTTCGTGGCATGTATAAGGTTATCAAGATTCGACTTCGCTCTCGTCGCAGACTCTTGCGGATACGCCCTTCGCTCTATGAGCGAGAGCAAGAGCTTGTTCAGGCACTTAGCACGCTCAAACGCCGCATTGCGAATAAGCCCTAAACTAAGAATACCAAAGATTTACATTTACTCCTACCTTGCACATGAATCTCGCGGTAGCCCTCACACGCTTTACTACGCCTACGTTAAGGCTACACGCTATAATTTTATACACAGTCCTTGTCGTTGCTCCGCTCAAAGCCCAATATTCTCCCATACCCACAAGAAATCTTGATATTTGCGATTCACTAGTGCGTGAGTCTGCATACATACTTGCTAAACAACTCCGCGCTCCACTATTTCCGCAAGATACCGTTGCCGTACTCGTTGTTCAGCATGAAGCTGCATGGATGCTTGAATCTGCTCTATTCCGCTTATTTCAGAAAGCACGGCGTTATCAAGCACCCGACTCGGCATCGCACTATACAAGACTTGTTGTACGCATCACAGACCTTGCAACCCGATACTTTACTCTGCCTCAAGACGTTGATATAGTCGCACGGGAGATTTCATGCCAAGTGTTTGCTCTTGTTGAAACGCACGATGGTATTGTTCAGCCTCTCGAACCAATATCTCGCAAGTATTACGATACCATATCTCGGCAGCATGTCTCTCTTGTAGAAAATAAGCAGTATGCATTTACCGCAGGTACATTGCCAGCTGCTCCTCCAAATTTTTGGAGACACATTTTAGAACCTGCAATTATCACTTTAGCAGGTGCGCTCGTTGTTGCGTTGTTCTTTTTTGTTCGTACTCAATAATTTGATGATACAGAACTGTGCGCATACTACTCTACAGAGCAGCTCCGGGCATTTTGCAGAAATTGTGTATATTTGCGCAATACTGCATACCTCTGGCTTTCTAGCAAGACTTTCTCACGTACTCCACCCACTTAGTAATATGTATGAGATCGTATTAGTTCTCCACTCCTTGCTACGATGGATTGTTATTCTAGCAGCGCTTGTGGCGTTATATCGGGCATATCTCGGTTGGTTCGCTAAACAGGCATGGTCCGCGTCAGACAGACGATGGAATATGATGTTTGCTCACAGTATGACTGCTCAGTTTATACTTGGCGTACTCCTCTACGTTTTCCTTAGTCCCATTACAACGCAAGGCGTCTTTCAGAACTTTGGCGTAGTGATGAAAGACAGGATTATGCGCTTTTGGGGTATCGAGCATACTATCACGATGCTGCTCAGCGTAGCACTCGCTCATATTGGCAATGCCCGTGCTGCCAAAGCAGCATCTGACAATGATAAGCATAAGTCTGCTGCCCTGATGTTTACTCTAGCGTTACTTCTTATTCTTGTATCTATTCCTTGGCCTTTTCTAGTGTACGGACGACCTCTGTTTCGCTTCTTTTGAACTGCATTTTCACACTACCTTATTCATTCTAACTCTTACTCCAGCAATTGCTTAGAAGATATTCTATGACAGCACCAGCACCATCGTTACGTTCGCATCGCACTGAATTCTTGCAAGCGAAGAACCAGCAGACAAACGTATCCAACGGTACACTATCTAATGCACAGTTGCACCGCTTCTCTCATATTCTCACCCCAGAGCCCTATATTTCTTCACTCCTTACCGACGAAGACCGTAAGATCCTCTTTTATCGCATGCTTCAAGCGCGAGAGTTCGACATGGCAATGATTCGCCTATACAGGCAAGGGCGCGCTTTTGGAGGTGTATACTCGCAAATTGGTAACGAAGCAACATCCGTTGGCTCGGCTTCAGCGCTTGAAAGCTTCGATGCTTATTTCCCTATGCATAGAAATGTTGGCGGACATTTTACTCGCGGACAGCAACTCCGTTCTATACTCAAGAACTTTTTGGCTCGCGAAGGTAGCATGATGCGAGGAACTGACGGCACAGGACACTACGCCGACGTAGAGAAAAAGGTCTTTGGGAATGTATCTCACCTTGGCGCAATGATACCAGTTGCCGCTGGATATGCCATGGCATCAAAAATGCGTGGAGAGAATCTTGTAGCTATGACCTATATTGGCGACGGTGGTGCACAAACAGGTGAATTCCACGAAGGTGTGAACTTTGCTGCTGTACAAAAAATTCCCTTGATAGTCGTTATCGAGAATAACCAATATGCTTATTCGTCGCCTAACAGCGTTGAGTTTGCTTGTGAACAGCTCTCAGACAGAGCTATTGGTTACGGATGTACAGGAGTGACTATCGATGGAACAGATGTTGAGCTAGTCTATGAAACCTGTAAGCGCGCCATTGATCATGCACGTTTGACAGGAACACCGGCACTGATTGAGTGTATAACAATGCGCATGCGCGGTCATGCTGAGCATGATGACTTTAGCTATGTTCCCAGAGAACTGCTTGAATACTGGCAGCAACGAGACCCCATAGACCGCTACGCACAGCTTATGGAGAAGCGAGGACTTTATTCACAAGAGGAAATCCTTCAGCTGCGCCAATCGATAGCTGATGAAATGCATGCTACAATCGATGAAGTTGTAGCGTTGCCTTTTCCTCGCCCAGAAGAAGCGCGACGCTATGTCTTTGTTGAATGACAGGATCGCTCTCGCAGAGCATCTCCGAGAAAATATTTGGACAGTTATACGAAATACTGTAAGTTTGTAGACTTGTTCTCTAGCCGTACATTTATACCAAACCGCATTCTTGTACTACTATGACTTCCAAAGCGCTACAACTTGTCGAGACAATGGCAATTGCTGAGTCCACCGCTATGCGCAAGTCTAAGAACAACGGTGAAGATGCCTTTATTCCCAATTTTAAGCCGGGCGATACTGTTAATGTTGCGGTACGTGTTATCGAGGGAGATAAAGAGCGCATCCAAAACTACCAAGGAATTGTCATTGCCCGTCGAGGATACGGCACAGGCGCAACATTCCGTGTTCGCAAAATATCCAACGGCGTGGGCGTCGAGCGCATTTTTCCTCTCCATTCGCCTATCATCCAAAGCATTACAGTACTGAACGAAGGTTCTGTTCGACGCGCAAAATTGTATTACCTTCGTGGTATGACAGAGCGCCAGATGCGCACCAAAACACGCAAAAAGGCTGCTCTTGTTGCCGCAGCAATGGGGAGCAATGGCACGTAATTCCCTTTCTCTATCAAGCCTAAATTTTTTAGACAAAAAACGAGAAAGCAGATATGGTAGCATATCTGCTTTTTTGCTGTGTGCCACTTTGTCCAGTCAGTATACATATTTGCAGCTTACTAGCGCACGATGATGCATTCCAGACTGTTCACGCTAAAGATTTTAGCGTTTCTTCAATCTTGGAAAAATTTGGAAGCTCACCCGCATTTTCAAGCACCTCTGCATAGCGCACTATACCTGCGGAATCAATAACGAAAGCAGAGCGCTTCGATACACCATGCAAGTCCCATACGTCTGGAACAAAGTGTTCGTATAGTACACCGTATACCTTCGAAACTTCTTTGTTAAAATCTGACAGCAGTGGAAAGTTGATATTATTCTTTTGTGCAAACACTTCAAGAGTGAATGGGCTATCTACGCTAATTCCTAGAACCTGTGCATTAAGCGAAGAATACAGCTCCAATCCACCACTGACCGAACATAGCTCATTTGTACATACTCCAGTGAATGCCATAGGAAAGAAGAGCAGAAGAACGTTCTTGCCCCGATAATCACCAAGCTTAATAGTTGCTGCTCCCTCAGGAGTTTTTGTTTTTAAAGCAAAGTCTGGTGCCGGCTGACCTACTGTTACAGTGGACATAGCGTCTTCCTTTCAACACGTAGAACAAAAATTTTGAGCTGTGTAAATATAAGACTTTGTTAGAGTATTGCAGCAAACTTTTTCGCTGTCGTCTGGTAGCACAACGTAGAGACAAACTTTCCGCAAGCATTGAAAGTATAAGCTCGAAGAGCTTTACATGACAATAGCCATTTCCTGTTACAGGGTTTTCAGATAAAGCGTAAAAAGAACTTGACAATAGCAAAATATTTTCCTATTCTTCTAAAAAATCTGTATGCAAAACCTTTCCTAGTCTTGGTTGCAACTCACAAGTTTTTCGTTGTACCCTTTTCACTTATAAAGCCTATGACCCCGACAGACACACCATCGCGCAGGATTGGCGGCGAAGTTGAGAAACCCTCTTTTTCTCTTGGCATTGAAGAAGAGTATATGGTTCTCGACCCCAAGACATTTGAGCTGAAGTCTCACATCGATATAGAGCTTCTCTCCAAAGGTCAAATGTTGTTGCATGAGCATATCAAGCCTGAAATGATTGGCTCAATGTTAGAAATTGGAACAGGCGTCTGCAAAACCATCCAGCAAGCTCGTTCGGAATTGATAAAAATTCGCTCAGTTGTCAACTACGTAGCAAAACAAAATGGTTTACTTCTTGGTGCAGCAAGCACACATCCATTTTCCCACTGGAAAGACCAAGAAATCTTTCCCGACGAGCGCTACAGAATTATTGTAGAAGATATGCAAATGCTTGCTCGCTCGTTGCTTATTTTCGGTATGCACATCCATATCGGTATAGAGAACCGAGAGCTACAAATCCAAATTATGAATGAAATCCGCTATCTCCTCCCCCATGTGCTCGCGCTCACAACTAACTCTCCTTTTTGGACAGGGATTAAAACTGGTTTGAAGTCTTACCGTTCTAAGGTCTTCGAACGATTTCCACGTACTAATCTACCAGACTACTATAACAGCTGGAGCGAGTACCAAAATTATGTGGACTTACTTGTTCGCACAGGATGCATTGACAATGCAAAAAAAATCTGGTGGGATATTCGCCCACATCCAAACTTCCCTACCCTAGAAGTACGCATCTGTGATTTACCAATGCGGATTGATGAAACAATCGCTATAGCAGCTCTCTGTCAAGCAATTGTAGCGAAACTCTACAAACTGTATTCCCGCAACCTTAGCTTTCGCCTCTACCATAGAGCATTGCTGATGGAGAATAAGTGGCGTGCAGTACGCTATGGTCTTGATGGTAAGCTCATTGATTTTGGTAAACAAAAAGAAGTTCCCACTCGGCAACTTATCCACGAACTACTTTACTTTGTTGATGATGTCGTCGATGACTTGGGTTCACGTAACGAAATTAACTATATCCACACCATCTTGGAAAACGGTACCGGAGCAGATCGTCAGCTTCGTGTGTATGAGCAAACAGGAAGCCTCGAAGCTGTTGTAGACTACATTAACAAGGAAACAACACTTGGTCTTGTTGATGATGTAAGCCCATTTATTGATGAATTCCGCCCACCATCGAAAGAGTCCCTAGCAGAAAAAGCAAGCTCTCTTACTGTTGTACAAAATTAGTACTTCTCGAAGCTAGAGAAAATATTTGGAGGCGTAACACAAGCGCTGCACAGCAGCCATGAGCTTAAAACGTTGCACACGAGAAGGTCTGACTTCCCCTGTGTAGCCTCTAGTGCTACCCAGGGGTTTTTCTTTCTTTTGAGCTGTAAGCAAGGGATTTCGAGTTTATTCTTTAAGTCGAATTCGTAGTATAGTTCGACAGCCTGTTTCAGTAGTGGTAAACTCAGCAACATCACAGAGCGAACGCATCAGAAATACACCGCGTCCACCATCGCGCAACAGATTCTCAGGAGCGAGAGGGTCGGGTAGAGCATTAGGGTCAAACCCCTCGCCAAAATCGTCTATTGTCAAGAGTATCATACCATCCCGCACTTCTCCTGTTATTGTAACAGACTTCGATTCATCTCGCTTATTCCCATGCACAATAGCGTTATTTACTCCTTCAGTCAGCGCGATAATAGCGTTATGGTAGCGGGTTTCGTCTATATCGACACCAGCAACTAACTCCGTTAAAAATGGCTCAATATACCGTAGGTTTTTAGTGTTGCTTTGCAAAATCAAGGTTTTAACCATATGCCAAGCCTGAACAGCACCTAGATAGGCGTGTATTTTAAGTGAGTATCACAGTGATAGCATAGCAGACAAGAGGATGTTCGGAACACCGCGAAGAAGTGAGATTTTGTCAAATTGGAATTCATACCACCCATGTACTCGTACTACCGTCCCTGTTGGAAAGCTGAACTCCATAAGCGCCTCTGGGGCATACGCGCGATTGACAAATTCCGTGCTGCTTGGTGGGCGATTCGACAGTAGCACGATTGGCTCCTGCGTCAGAACATAGATTCTACCACCAATCCCAACTCTTGCCTGTACAGCATCACTTGAAAACTCCCGATACGACAACAGCGATGAATGCACTAGGCATAGCATCTGTA
>JANWZB010000070.1 GCA_025055035.1 Candidatus Kapaibacterium sp. | reverse complement strand
TTACAATCCACCGTTGTTTCACACTAACGCACAACTCCCCATGAGACATTTGCTTCTATGTTGTACTGTTCTCTACTGTGCAGCTTTCGTGTATGTTGAGAGCACGATTGCCCAAGACCGCATTATTACAGGTCGGGTAACATTCAAGGACACAAAGACACCACTTCCAGGCACAAAGATTGTGATTAAAGGTAGAAAGCTTGGTGCTGTTGCAGACAAAAACGGCGAGTATAGAATCACTGCTCCTGTTGGTTCAATACTGGTATTTAGCTTGATTGGTCACGTCAGCCGCGAAGTCAAAGTTGGCGAAAATACGACAATTGACGTAGAGCTCGAACTTGATGACATTCGTCTTGAAGATGTTGTTGTTACGGCACTTGGCATTGAACAGAAGAAGCGCGCACTTAACTATGCTGTGCAAGACATCAAAGCAGGCGAAATTGTCGAATCACAGCAGGTGAACATTGTGAACGCTATGCAAGGGCGCATTGCCGGTGTACAAATCACGAACTCTGGAGGCGCACCTGGCGCATCGTCTAGCATTATTATTCGTGGTGGCAATTCTGTAGATTCGGACAACCAGCCGTTGTTTATTATCGACGGTGTGCCAATGGACAATTCCACCACAACAGAAACTGGCGCTGGAACAAGCAGCCTCAACGGTCAGCTTGCCCGCAGCGTTTCCAATTCCAATCGTGCTATCGATATCAATCCCGAAGACATCGAGACTATCAGTGTTCTCAAAGGTCCTTCGGCAGCAGCACTCTATGGATCCCGTGCAGCCAATGGCGTTGTTCTCATTACAACAAAACGTGGCAAAGAAGGTGTAACAAACTTTACCTACAATAATGCATTTTCCTATGATGTTGTAAACCGCTTACCACAGCTTCAGGGAGTGTACAAGCAAGGCTCAAATGGCTTCTTCGACCCAGCAACACGCCGCTCATGGGGACCACGATTCCAGCCCGGCGAGCCTATCTATGACAACATGGGAACATTCTTCGTTCCTGCCTTGAGCATGGTACACAACATTACAGCCTCAGGAGCAAATGAAACAACGAACTTTCTTGTTTCCATCAACCGCACCGATCAGAATGGCGTTGTGCCAATGACGAGCTGGAACCGTACTTCACTACGCTTCAACGGTGGAGCAAAAGTAGCCGACCGCCTTCAGCTTCAAGCATCGATCAATTATGCAAATTCGGGCGGAAACCGTGCCCTACAAGGACCGGGGCTATTTGGTAGCTCCGGAGGATATCTTGTCAGCATGATTTACTGGCCTCGAAACGATAACATGGCAGATTGGCAAAACCCTGATGGCACACGCCGTCGCCTCCTCACAGGTGCGGTAATTGATGATGCTGATAACCCATATTGGACATTACGCTACAACACTATTACTGACGATGTGAATCGCTTTCTTGGAAACGTCAAATTCATTTACGAACCCACTGAATGGCTAAATATCACCTATATTGCTGGAGCAGATATGACGCACGAATTGTATAAATCTGTGCGGTATCCGGGGACATCACTCCGCAACGCTGCAACAGGCGTAAGCTTCGTCAATGGTGGTATTTCCCAGTCTCAGAACTTTAACCGCATTCTCAACTCTCAACTGCTCATCACACTGAGAAAAGAGCTGTTCGAAGGCTTAGAAGCAGAGCTTTTGCTTGGCAACTGGATTGATGCTAATAGAAACTATCAACTCGACTATGCCAGCATCACTTTTATCAACCCCGATTTTGTGAGCATTAATAACACACCAAGTACAGAAAACCGCGTTGTTGAGCGTATTACAGAGCGTCGTTTAGTTGGTGTCTTTGCTCAAGCGAATCTTAGCTGGCAAAACAAAATGTTTCTGAGCATTCGTGGTCGGAACGACTGGTCATCAACGCTACCAATCGATAGCCGCTCATACTTCTACCCTGCTATTGACTTCGGTTACATTTTTACAGAAGATTTGCCGCGCAACGACGTTCTAAGCTATGGGAAGCTTCGTGCATCGCTTGCCCAAGTTGGGAAGGATGCTTCGCCCTACCGTACATTCACGGCTCTGACGAGTAATACATATTTAGGCGGCGGATTCCGCAATGACTTCTGGGCAGGAAATCCACGCCTCAAGCCAGAAATAACCCAAGCAGTTGAAATTGGTGCAGATTTGCGCTTTTTCCAAGGTGCTATTAACATTGATGCTGCTATTTACCAACAAAACACGTTCAATCAACTCATCGCTCCACGCGTGAGCCAAGCATCGGGCTTCATTTTTGCTTACCTGAATGGTGGTACCGTCGAAAATCGCGGTCTTGAGCTTGCTATTAACGGCACGCCTATCCGCGAGACCAATTTCCGTTGGGATATCGGGTTGAACTTTACAGCAAACCAAAGCCGTGTTACAGAACTTCCTGAGGTTCTCACAGAACTAAACCAGTCGGATGCGTGGATTATTGATAATGCTCGCGGCTCTTCCTTCCCGGGTCAGCCCCTACAAGCAATTTCCATCAACGACTATCTGCGCAACCCCGAAGGCAAAATCATTATCGATAGCGCCACTGGCTACCCACGACTTGCTGGTAGTGGTGTGTGGTTCTACGGTGGAAATCGTCAACCCGATGCTATTATTGGCTTTAACAATAGCTTTCAATTTGGCGGTTTAACATTTTCCTTCCTGTGGGATATCCGCATTGGTGGTAAGGTTGTTAATGGTACAGAATGGGATATGGTGCGCGCTGGCATGAGCATGCGCACGCTTGATCGCTACAAAAAAGCTGTTCTTGACGGTGTTGTCCGGAACAATGCTGTTCCCGAAAATGCTCCGAATGCATGGATACCGAATACTCGCGAAGTAGAGCTAACTGAGGCATACTACCGCTTTACCTTTGCAGCTGCTGGCTCCAACTTTGTTGAGGATGGTTCATGGGTTCGTCTGCGCACAGTCAATCTTTCGTATCGTTTCGACCGCGATGTCTTTAGCGGCACACCGATGAAAGGATTGGAAATCTTCCTCACAGGACGCAACCTCCTTCTCTTTACCCGCTATACCGGCATGGACCCCGAAGTATCGGCTGCTGGTGCTGGCGTACGTGGTGCAGGATCAAATGGTATGGATTACGGCGGTGTTCCTGCAACTATGGGTATAACAGCAGGTTTACGACTCAACTTCTAACGTTTCTTGCAACATCAATTTTCCCGTTTGACACTATGAAATCACAGCTTTTTGTTCTTCTCTTCTGTGCTATAAGTACAGGAATAAGTGCATGTGATGCATTTCTTGATGTAAACCGCAATCCAAACTTTCCCGAAGATGCTTCACCTGCAGCAAAGCTCCCAAGTATCATTGCGAATGGACTACAACAGCAAACAGCACTTAGCGTTCTGACAAGTGCGCACTTTACACAGCACGTTGCAGGGCGGGCTGTTGGCAATGCTCTCGACCAATTTTTCTTATCGCCACCAGCAAATCCATTCAACGACACGTATTTTCGCGCTGCAGGAAACATCCCTTCGATGATTGAACGTGCAACACGCGAGCAAGCATGGCACTATGTGGGTGCAGGGAAAGTCTTGATGGCAGCTCTTCTCTTCCACCTCACCGACCTTCACGGTAATATTCCATACACTGATGCATTTCGTGGAGCAGAAAACTTTCAACCCAAGTACGACTCCCAAGAATCTATCTATGCAGCTATGGATAAGCTTCTTGATGAAGCAATTGTAGAATTTGGCAAGACACAGCCTGTTTCTGCCCCAGCATTCAATGCAGCTGCTGATATTCTGTACGGAGGCAATGTTCAGCGCTGGATTCGCTTTGCATTCGGCTTGAAAGCCCGTCAGTACAATCATCTTACCAAAAAAGCAAGTTATAATCCTCAGCGCGTTCTAGAGGCAATAGATCGCGCTGTTAATACCAACGCCGACGACGCTCAAGTGGCATTTAGTGCTGCACAAGCTGGTCATACCAACTTTTGGGGCTACCAACGTGGGAATGCCAATGCACGGACATTCGGGCGCTACTTTATTAACATGCTCGATGGAACGATACTTGGCATACGCGACCCGCGATATATCATTATTTGTCCTGATACCAATCGCTCAAAAGGCGCTATCAACGGCTCTGGACAGCCAACAACACCTATTGGTCTTAGCGCCACTGGCGCCTCAGACTTTTATGGACGCTACACTTTATCCACGACTATCACATCTACGCTTACCCCACCCGGAGCAGGAGTTGCACCGGCTATCGAGGGCTGGTACTCTCGAACAACCGGTGTACAGTTGATTCTGACGAATGCAGAAATGCGCTTTGTTGAAGCAGAAGCAGCGTTTCGCGCGAATAACCGCGAACGTGCCTATAACGCATTCCGTGCTGGTATTACTGCTCATATGGATAAGCTCGGTGTACCTGCTGCTGAGCGCAATGCCTACCTAGCAAGTAGAGCTGTCCCGCAAAGCGCTGCAGAACTTACTCTTGCACACATTATGCAGCAAAAATACATTGCAATGTTCCTTCATCACGAAGCATGGGTAGACATGCGACGCTACGACTATAGTCCGAACATTTATCCGAACTTTGCTCCTCCGACTAACCCTAACCCTCAGCTTATGGGAGCATTTCCACGCCGCTTTTTACCAGGCTCAGCAGAGCTTCTGTATAATCGTGCAAACGCATACTCTGAAATAGACCCCAAAGGAGTTCCTGACGCCGTTTGGATTACGACGCCTGTATGGTGGGATAAACCTTAACAAACCAAGCATAGCACTATGTGCAAGATTCTCGTTCTCAACATACGATATCAGCATCATCTTCAACACTCTTTTCACAAGGTACGCTATGAAACTCCTCATCTCATGTGCTCTTGTAGCACTAGTGCTGTTCAGTGCAGCCTCCTGTGAGCGTCAATTTCCTACAACACCGGGAATTGTTTTTGATGAATATTATCCACTCATTCAAACTGCCAATGCATGGACTATTCCTGCAAACCCTCGACCTGGCACAGTTGTAACACTCGAAATGATCTTCAACTCGTATTCACCAATCAAAGAAATCAACCTTTTGCAGGTTATCAATCGTACGGCAAGTGGCATTACAACACGCGACACAACACGCGCTGCAACGTTCATGTATCAGCGCGCATATTCGCAGCTCAAAGGTGGCGATACTCTTCTTATGAACTATACGATTCCTGCTATTACGCGTCCAGCAGGAACAACTGTATCGCTCATTCTAATTGGTGAGATTATTACACAGTCTGGCTTAAGAAAGCAACGAGCAACATCAGCCGTTACATTACCTGCACCATAATAAGCCATTTCAGCCTTTGTGTCTAGCAAAGGCAGCATCAATAGCAAGCGCCACTGTGTATATCAAACACAGCGGCGCTTGTTGTTATGGTACTGTATCAATCTGTAACCTGGTATATCACTCATCACTCAACGAGCAATTATCATCTGCTTCGATAGCCTGACTGCTCCGGCTTCTATAACATACAGATACGCCCCTGTTTCGAACAGGGATGTGTCGAGTATTAGATCATGTTCTCCCGCTTGCATAATTCCTAGCTGCACATGTGCAACTTCCGCTCCCATAAGCGAGAATAAGCGCAGCGCAACTCTTGTTTCAGAGGGTAATCCAATGCGAATGTGTGTTTGCCCCGAAGTAGGATTAGGGAAATTCTGCTCCATGAAATACTGAAGCGGTGCTCGACCTGTACTAATGCGGACATCAACATTGCAGCGTCCCGTACTGAAGCGCACGAGCGGCTGACCGCGTCCCGAAAGAGAAAGAATGTCTTGCTCGCAGTATCCTTCAATGATCAAGGTGTCGGTATAGCTTCTGGGCTCTAGAGGAGCAAAGCACACATTGAATCCTACAGTGCCTCTTGGAGGAATAACAAGCGGAAATTGGCTTTCCTGTGTACTGAACCATATATTACGCCGTGGTGTTATGCGTTCTACACGATACGGTAGTATCCCAGTATTTCGCAATTGCAGCCTTTGACAATTCAGCTCCATAATTGGAACGTCATCCCAAACACCTATGCGCGGCATCTGAACAAGTTCCAGTGTGAACCCTTGCACCGTATCGATAATATCCCTACGATTTCCTGCTGAATCAACAAGAGAGAGCGAATAAATAGCGTCTTGACGAGGATTTTGAATCGTGATCAGCACCCGCTGAGTCACAAGCCTGTCGGGATTGAGAGCTATTGGTTCTATATTCACGACGCAGTTCACAGGTGCTGTAAGCAGCGAGATACGCGCTATCCCCGAAGGAAATGGATCAGCATCCTGAATAAAGAGAACTACTTGGCGAGTACATGCACTTCGCTCTTTCGTCAAGGAAGGTGGTGTGCGGTCTTCATCGACCTGAATAGTTATTTCCGCAAGAGGACGTTCGAAGCAAGGAGTACGAACGCGAAGAGTAGCTTGATATGTACCTTGCTGAGCATTCTCCACGATGATAGTAATGGTATCACGTCCCTGCGGTAGCAAGACAAGAGGAAACACAGGAGCAACAACTCGCAGAGATGTAGGATTGCTTGGACTGTTGATCAGAGTTACCCCTGTGAGAGTCTGCGTTGTTGTACCATAGTTATGTAACGCTAAGCGCAGTATGCGCGTTGTACCACGTGCAGCTGTCAGGCGCACTTGCTGTGGAGCAAGCGATGCTCCTTGTCCTTGGAGCGCAACGGTAGCGCCCGGAAGAAATACACGCTTACGCACTGCAAATCCTGCAGAGTCCCATGCCTCAAGCGTAAACTCTCCATCGAGGAAACTATTCTGCAACACTGCCCGAAACCGAACGCTATCAGCAAACCGTGTGAATGGTTCAACTGTTACATTCACATTCTGCTGAGAAAGAACTTGCACCGAAGCTATCCGAGAATCTGTTAGAAGCGTATCATAGACGACACCCGATACTGCAAAGCACGTATCGCGCAGCATAACAACTGGCGTATCACGGTCTGGAGCAATGATCCTCAGCCGACCGCCACCAGTGTATCCATATGAGTTCATAACACCATACCCATACACATAGATAGCAAAGCCACTATCACACCGCGCTGTATGCACGCCACCACGTACGGGAATATTAGCAAATGAATATCCCTGTGAGCCCGGAACAGGCTGGAAACTTGTTACCGGCACAGGCTGATCGTCGAGACGCAAGCTGCCCAGCGCTACAGTTGGGGCAACAACTGTTATAAAATGCTCACTAAAGACTTGCCCATTCGGTGCAACTTGTAAGTTCCTATCGCTGACTTCAGCATTGATAAACCGATACGAACGGTCGTACTGCTCAACTGTCGGAATAAGGAGCATAAATGGATCGCCAATAAGGTTGCCAGCACCAGATGTCTTCTTGAATTGCGCTACTAGGATGAGATCGCTTGCAGTAATCGTCGCGCTCGAGGTTAATGGAGCTTCAAAGTGTTGTCCAGCATTGAGCGTTACCATTGGCTGTCCATTAAAGAACACACGGGTAGAGTCATACGCTGCAAGTACGCGAAATAGATCTGTTCCTGTTTCAATTTCATTACTGCTTGCTCGAAACGGGGTAATAAAGGCTCGCCGACCCCATGTTTCGATGCCCGGCAGCTGCTCTACTAGGTGGTCGCGAGAGGTAAGGTTGGGTTTAAACTCGACGGGAAGCGCTGTACGCTGATGCCCAGCAAAGACAGCTACAGGCTTTGTTGCAGTAATGCGCGTTCCTGTCAAGTCTGCAAGCCCGCCCTGCGCGCGTGGGTCTGCTTGCACTAAATACGAATCGCCAGCATTAAGCCTTACACGCAATGTTGCAACGGTTCCACCAAAGAGTACAGGAGCGCTAGGACGAATCACTACATCCGTTTCATCTTGCGTTGCCACAACGGCGAATTGTGAAGGTGTGCTCGTTTCATCGCGATTGTTTACCATAAAATTCTGCCCACGAGCATCGCTTTTGTACGCCATAACAACATATTCCCGACCTAACGCTGTTGTTGGCAGAGCTAAAAACGCATCGCTTGTAAAAAACGCTTGATTTAAGCCATACACGGTGATATCATCGTCTGCTGTTACTCGTACATATTGTGGTGCTACACGCTCGGACTGCGAATTCGCAAAGTTAATCGCATCGGGCAATCCCGAGCCCAGAAAGTATCCACGCAGCTCAAGATTCAAATAGTACATGCGGTAAATCAACACCTGATTAGGATTCGTGATGCGAAATGTCTCTGTGAACGTCTGATTGAAGCGATTACGATACCGAATCACACCACTT
Organism: Candidatus Kapaibacterium sp.; assembly: GCA_025055035.1. Lineage (GTDB taxonomy): Bacteria > Bacteroidota > Ignavibacteria > Kapaibacteriales > UBA4661 > PH2015. The sequence continues at coordinate 7,896 of JANWZB010000070.1, read as the reverse complement.
GTAGGCACTTCGGACGTAATATAGAGATACAGCGTATCCGTTGTTCCTGTTTGTCGACTATCATGAACGTTTGGCAGGAAGGTCATAAAGAAATCTCGACCTCGACTTGACCGGTTGTTATCCCTCGTCTGTGCGTATGCCTCAGCTCCGGCATATAACAACGCTAGCACTACAATACTTATCGAGTAGAAACGCATAGATACGGAGAATGTAGAATGTCTGCGAAAAACAAAGTACAGGTAGAGCATGTAGACATGATGCGCTACTGCTACAGACGACAATCTACTCAATAAATTTGGAACATCATTTTGTTTTCTTAGGGCTTTCCCCTATGCCCGCACATAGAATTTTACTTATAGTTTCGTATTTTGTGCTACACCATTGTGTCACTCTTGCTTTGCAATGTCATCATGAGCATACCCCAGCACACACATGCAACGCATGAACATAGCACCCCGCCCCCCGAGCAAATACCAGCAGAAGAGCAGATTCGATACTTTACTAACGAAGAGCTTACTGCTCACATTCCCGACCTTAGCACACTCATTACTGAGGATGATACACCTGTGGACAATCTTTTTTCTGCCAAGCAGCAACGCCTTCTTGTAGAGACTTTGCATGGAAATGTTGAGCTGTGGAATCCTTCCAGACGCAGCTTCGTTGTTGACGCTAATGTTGGTATTTTTCCTGTTCCCAAGAACACACCGCTTGTCCCAGACGTATTTCTTAGTATGGACGTACTGACTGACGACATAGGAAGCATTCACACAACGCGTGCATACTTTGCGTGGGTATACGGTAAAATGCCTGAACTTGTCATCGAAATTGTCTCGAACCGTAAAGGCGGGGAGATGGAACGAAAGCACCGAGAGTATGCACGCCAACACATTCCATACTACGCAGTCTTTGACCCCATGCGTGAGCTTCGCGGTGAAATATTTCAACTCTTTGCTCTATATCATGGAGCATATACACCCCTACAGGACTTTTGGATGGAGGACTTGAATCTCGGTTTGCGACTGTGGCATGGCGTATACGAGGGAGAAGAAACAACGTGGCTACGCTGGTGCGATGCACATGGTACTCTTATCCCCACGACAGCAGAGTCTCGCGACTACGAAAAGCAACGCGCTGAACAAGAACGCCAACGCGCCGAACGCCTAGCTGAGCAATTGCGCAGACTCGGTATTACACCCGACGTCTAGATTCAGGGAAAATCATACTGCAAAATGGACTATAGCACACGCTATGTCTGCATGCTCGGTATCTTGTAAAATTTGTGCTGTACCACAACCATTATGTATGGGACTACAGGATTTCGTATATATCCACATTGACTGCACGTCTTAGAATTGCATGATGCTCTTCCTTCATAGATTATATGCCACATTCATAGACATAGATTGGCACACTGCTGCTCTAATAGTACTCACATGCACTGTACCTTCGGTGAACATTTGCGCACAGCAACCATCAGTACCAACAGCTAAACCAGCAAATAAGCATCAGAGCAGTACATCATACACACAGACAATCATGAAACGGGACTCTTTTCCATATCAGAAACGATGGGCAGAAGTAGAGCAGTCTCTACATACCAATATGCCGCGCTCCGCTCTCAATACGGTTAATGCCATTTTTCAGCATGCTCGCGCAAACAACCGCACCGAGCATATCGTCAAAGCACTGTTGTACAAAGCTGTACTACATAGCGAGCTTCATGAAAATAGTGAATTGCTTTTTGCTCAAGAAATAACGCATGCAATTACCGAATACGATAAGAGCAATAATGTTATAGCAGCATCGATGCTACGCTCTGCACTTGCAGAATTTTACACGCAGTACCTCTATCGCAATCGTTGGACTATTGCCGAGCGCAGTACAACACAAGATTCCCTTACTGACTTCCGCACATGGGACATGAGGCGCCTTATCGAGACTATTTACACACTGCATGAATTAGCACTCTATAGTAACGACCCTGCAAAGGCGCACATTCTTCAAACAACGCCTGTCGAAGCAGTTCAATCATTTCTTATTCAGTCTCCAAATGTATTCCATGCAAGACGATCTTTCCTGTATGACCTCCTCGCACACCGCGCACTGGAGGTACTTCAGAATACTGCTAATGACTTACCAAGACCCGAACAAGAGTTTGAACTCAACGACTACACAGCACTCATACCTCCGCAAGCATTTGTCGTAGCACAGTTCTCTACCCCAGACACTCAAAGCCCTGTGTATCGGTCAATAAAGCTTTATCAAGCATTGATATCGCTGCATCTTCATGATACCGACCCTGAAGCACTACTTGATATCAACCTTCTCCGCTTGCGATATGCACACAAGCACATTACCGCCGAAGACACTGATTCATACTACCTACAAGCACTTGAGCACATTACCCGCACGTATGCACATCACAAAACCGCAGCAGAATACCTCCACGCTCAAGCTGAAGTATGGTTTCAGCGCGGCAACTACATCACAGCACTTACTTTATGCCAAACAGCTCAACAGCAGTATCCAGAGTCATATGGTGCAGAACTCACACGCTCCTTAGAATCTACTATCCGCAGCAAAGAGCTTAGAATACAAACAGAAAAGCATGTTCTTCCTAACACGCCTTTCCTTATTCACGTCCAGTTTCGCAATGTTACAACAGTCTATTTCCGACTTCTGCGTATTGATAAGAGCTTGCATTCAAAGCAATTGTATCTCTCTGCCGACGATGTACAGCGCTTACGAGAACTACAGCCGCTCTCTACATGGACTCTACAGCTCCCACTTACAGACTCCAACGGCATACAAGACTTTAAGTCTCACAGCATTGATATACAACCTCGTTTGCCAACTTCCTCTGCTGGAATACCAGACCTGCCTTTTGGGGAGTATATCCTTGTAGCATGCTCACGTGAAGATTTTCTTCCCGAATCGAGTGCCTTTGCCGTTGCTCGCTTCACCGTCTCGCGCCTTGCGATCATTCATGAGCGAACAAGCAACAAAACATCGCATATCTCCCAACGGCTTGTTATTGCCGATGCCGAAACAGGAGAACGGCTTCATGGAGTCAAAGTCCACCTCTACCGCCAACAGTACAACCATCGCAAAGGCGCCTACGATGATATTCTTGTAGATACTCGTACGACAGACGCACAGGGAATATGTACCATTCCACAAAGCCTTCTTCAGCAGCATACCTTGCTCGTGGAGGCTACACGCGAAATACATGGGAAGCGTGATATCCTACGCGACCAGACATGGCTTACACGCTCCTACACTACTGCGCGCGAGCCCTATACAACAACACTGTGGTTTACTGACCGGGCTGTGTACCGACCCGGGCAAACGATTCACTTTAAAGGCATTATACTGCACAAAAATGATAATACCGCTGAGAATACTATTCTTGCTCAACAGCCAACGACCGTTACTCTACTCGACGTGAATGGTCAAAGTATTGCTCAGCAGGAGTGTATCACCAATGATTATGGCTCCTTTCACGGCACCTTTGTTGCTCCGCAAGGCGTGCTCAATGGTTCCATAACAATACGCAATGAGTACGGCTCAGTATCTATTCGTGTTGAGGAATACAAGCGCCCGAAATTTTTTGTTACTGTAGAACAGCCACAGGAACACTCTCGACTAGGTGAGATAGTGCGAATGAGTGGTCAAGCCACTGCGTATGCTGGTTCAGCGATTGACGGTGCAGAAGTGCGGTATCGCGTTGTACGAGAAGCACGATTTCCCTACTGGTGCTGGTGGTGGATGCCACAGCCAACTTCCACGCAAAAGGAAATTGCGCGCGGAAGAGTTCGAACCGATGCCTCTGGTCGGTTTACTATACAATTCCTCGCTCACCCTGATAAATCTCTAGACCCTAGCACCCTACCTGAATTCTCTTATCTTGTCTATGTTGATGTTACAGACATTTCTGGCGAAACACACAGTGCTCAGGCTCGTGTAACGATTGGCTATACAGCAATTTCTTTAACACTTGATGTTCCAGAGGTGCTCTTCTCTCCTATCACAGATCTGCCTATTGCAGTTCACACTTATACTCTCAACGGCGTAGGATTATCAACGCAGGGAACAATACGTATAGAAAAGCTTGCAACTCCAACGAGGGTCGTGCGACCGCGCTTCTTGCCACAAGCTGACCGTTTCATGCTCTCAGAACAAGAGTTTGTCGCAGCATTCCCTCATGACATTCGGCACAATGAGCACCAGCACGAAACATGGAGTGTCGAACGAGAAATTATCCGCCAGCAATTTACAAGCAATAGCGATGGGACAGTATCACTCAATACCCCAACATGGCAAAAGGTTCTAAGCACCTTAGAGCCCGGCGATTATCGCATTACAGCTGAAGTACAAGATCCATCAGGTCGCACCATCACGCAACTACGCCACTGTTCCGTACTCAACCCCACACTACCGGCACCCTCCTTACGCAAGCCATGCTCCGCCATACTACTTTCACCAAGCTGTTCCCCTGGTGATACAGCAAAGGTACTTCTTTCCACACCCTATACTGATTTTCATATTCTGTACCGCATCGAGCACCGTGGTATACTGATTCATGAAGAATGGCTCAAGCTGTCGCGCGAACAACGCATTCTTAGCATACCTGTTATGGAATCCCTGAGAGGGAATATCACTGTGCATATCTCAGCAGTTCGCCACCACCGCTTGTACACCGAATCACTGACGCTTGCCATTCCTTGGACAAACAAAGAGCTTCGCATAGAAACATCAGTCTTTCGCGAGAAACTTCGACCGGGAAGTACAGAAGAATGGCAACTGCGCATTCGTGGCTCACACGGAGAAGTAGTAGCGGCAGAAATTCTTGCCAGTATGTACGATGCATCGCTCGATGCTATTCTGCCTCATACATGGTATGGCTTCTCATGGCAAACTTTTTTTGGACAGCGCATCATGCACAGCACAAGCTTTGGTATAGGAAACTATCATACTCAAGACTTTCAGTGGAATCAACGGGTTGCTGTACAGGACAAATCCTATTACGACTTGTCATTTTCTATCGTTGAACGTGTACTGCCTCCCAATCTACCTATGAGGCGACTTTTGCGCAATGCACGAAACAAAGCTAGCGCTGTAAATCAAGCTCCGAGCAGCACTCAAAGCGATGCATTTCTTACTGCTGCCGCTCCCGCTCCCCCACAAGAGCAATCCAGTACTGATGCCGAACGAGCTTCACATTCCCCATCTGGCGGCAAACACCGTTCCTCTGCACAGCAACCTGATATGTCGCACATATATCTACGAAAGCATTTACACGAAACAGCCTTCTTCTTTCCTCAGTTGCGCACAGATACAGAAGGTACTGTAATTCTCTCATTTACTATGCCCGAAGCGCTCACCCGCTGGAAAATGCTTGTTTTTGCTCACACCCCCGATCTTAAAACTGGCATGCTTACGAATGATGTTCTCACACAAAAAGAACTTATGGTGATGCCTCACCTCCCACGCTTTGTTCGCGAAGGCGATACCATTGCACTGCCCGTTAAGGTCTCCAACCTTACCTCTTACGATCTTGCTGTTCAGACAAAACTTCACCTGTTTGATGCTCTCACTATGCAGGAGATTCGGCTCAACACACCGCAGCAGTCTTGTATTGTACTACCAGGGCGTTCCGTAGCGGTTTCATGGACTGTTGCGATACCAGAAGGCATACAAATGCTGACATACCGCGTTGTTGCTACAACAGAAGTTCAGTCCTCTTCTTTCTCTGATGGCGAAGAATCGCTGATACCTGTACTCTCTAATCGTATGATGGTAACAGAAACACTGCCTTTCTACATTCGTGGTTCGAGCAGCGGAACAGTACAGCAGAAAACCTTCGTCATGAAGAAGCTTCTGCGGAGCAGCCAGTCCTCGACACTTCGACATCACAAGCTTACACTTGATGTAACTTCCCATCCCATTTGGTATGCGATTCAAGCGCTACCGCTAATGATGCAATATCCATTTGAGTGTGCTGAACAATCATGGAATCGCTTTTATGCTAACGCCATAGCGTACCATATTGTGCACACGCACCCGCGCATCAAAGCTGTCTTCGAAGCATGGCAACAATCCCCAACAGCTCTCCTTTCAGCGCTTCACAAGAATGAAGAGCTAAAAGCACTTCTTCTAACCGAAACTCCTTGGGTTCTGGACGGGAAAAGTGAATTGGAACGTAAACATCGTATTGCACTCCTCTTCGATCCTGCGTTCATAACGCATGAGCTTAACAACGCCCTGCAAACCATTGAGCATAATATCGGCACTGATGGTGGATACGCATGGTTTACAGGAATGCCTACTAGCCGTTATATTACGCAATATATCCTGTGTGGTATCGGGCACCTACAAGCGTTGGGCATTACCTACCCCCCACACACGCAGTATATCCAACGCTTACAATCCATTGCATCGCGGGCATTAGGATTTGTCGATAGGGAAATTGAGCGTGAATACCAGTATCTCCAGTCGCATCAAGACTTCAACCCAGACCATCAGTATTTAAGCTACGATGCAGTACACTACCTCTATACTCGGAGCTTTTTCCCCAACATCCCCATACAAAGTTCCACAGAATCTGCTATTGCCTTTTGGAAGCGTCAGGCAATGCGTTTTTGGGCGCAGCAACCTTTAATGGCTCAAGGTATGATAGCGCTTGCGCTGCATCGCTTTGGTATAGTCGATGTGCCAACACGGATTATGCAATCATTGCGCGAACGCGCATTACGCTCCGAAGAAATGGGCATGTATTGGAAGATGACTCCAAGCTGGTGGTGGTGGCAAGCACCTATCGAGACACAGGCACTTCTAATGGAAGCCTTTGTAGAAATTCTCCGCGACAATCAAGTACAACACGACATTGAAGATATGAGAGTATGGCTTCTTCAGCAGAAGCGCGTATCGGACTGGGAAACAACCAAAGCAACAGCGGAAGCCTGCTATGCACTGCTGTTGCGCGGTCAAGATTTACTCTCTGCAACAAAACCTGTGAGAGTTTCCTTAGGAAAGAAAGCCATAGACCCAACAGCATACGGTCATAGCGCAATTGAGGCAGGCACAGGACACTACAACGTTTCATGGCACCACAGCGAAATCAACCCGCAGATGGGAGAGCTGACTCTGACAAAAGAAGATGCTGGAATTGCGTGGGGAGGGTTGTACTGGCAATATTTTGAACGGCTCGACAAAATTACCCAACACACCACTGCGCCCATTCAGATACACAAGAAACTCTATCTACAGATACCAACGCCACAAGGTCTTGAACTGAAGCCTATTACGGCGCAGACAAAACTTTCTGTCGGCGACCTCGTCAAGGTTCGTATAGAGATTCGCACAGACCATACAATGGAGTACGTCCACTTGCGCGATATGCGTGGAGCAGGATTCGAACCTGTGCAGGTGCTATCGGGATACAAGCGGCAAGGGATACTTGGCTTCTACGCCACCATCAAGGATGCTTCAGCGAACTTCTTTTTCGCAACTCTCCCGCAAGGCGTTCACGTTCTAGAATACGACCTTCGTGCCTCCCATGTCGGAACATTCCACAATGGCATTACATCGCTTCAGTGTATGTATGCTCCTGAGTTTTCGAGCCATTCTGAGGGCATCATGGTTACAATAACCCCATAGCACTACTCGTAGCATCAGCACGATACTATATCCTTTGTAATATCGCTGAGTGTACAGCATCCTGCAAGCGCCATTGCAGTATCAAACTCATTGCGGAGAATTTCTAGCACAGAACGCACTCCACGTTCGCCGCTCCACGCAAGCCCCCAGAGAATTGGTCTACCAACAAATACTGCTTTTGCCCCGAGTGCAAGAGCCTTAAGGACATCAGTACCACGCCGCACTCCACCATCCATC